>JAHEKA010000500.1 GCA_024638585.1 Rhodospirillales bacterium | reverse complement strand
GCCGGGCGATACGTTTCTCGGCATGTCCCTGGCGGCGGGCGGCCATCTGACCCATGGAGCCGCGCCCAACCAATCGGGCAAGTGGTTCAACGCGGTGCAGTACGGCGTGCGGAAGCAGGACGCCTTGATCGACTTCGACGAGGTCGAGAGCCTGGCCAAGGAGCATAAGCCGAAGCTGATCCTGGCGGGCGGTTCGGCCTATCCCCGCGAGATCGATTTCGTCCGTTTCCGCGAGATCTGCGATTCCGTTGGCGCCCTGCTGATGGTGGACATGGCCCATTTCGCCGGCCTGGTCGCCGGCGGCGTCCATCCCAGCCCGCTGGATACCGCCGATGTCGTCACCACCACGACCCACAAGACCCTGCGCGGGCCGCGCGGCGGCATGATCCTCGCCAATGACGAGGATTTGGGGAAGAAGATCAATTCCTCGGTCTTCCCCGGCACACAGGGCGGCCCATTGATGCATGTCATCGCCGCCAAGGCGGTCTCCTTCGGCGAGGCGCTGACCCCTGAGTTCAAGAGCTACGCCGCGGCGGTCAAGGACAATGCCCGGATCCTGGCCGAAGCGCTGCTGGCCGAAGGCGTCGACATCGTCTCCGGCGGGACCGACACCCATCTCATGCTGGTCGACCTCCGGCCCAAGGGGCTCACCGGCAAGGCGGCGGAGGCCAGCCTCGAGCGGGCCGGGATCACCTGCAACAAGAACGCGGTGCCGTTCGATCCCGAGAAACCCTTCGTCACATCGGGCGTCCGTTTGGGAACGCCGGCGGCGACGACCCGGGGATTCGGGCCCGCCGAATGGCGCAGTGTCGGCGCCTGGATCGGCGAAGTGCTGAACGGGCTCAAGGAAAATCCCGACGACAATTCCGCAGCCGAGCAAGCGGTCCGCGGCAAGGTCGCCGATCTGTGCCGGCGTTTTCCGATCTACCCGGACACGAAATAACCGGAAGGGCGAGGAGGCCCGATAACAATGCGCTGTCCCTTTTGCGGCCACGATGATTCTCAAGTCAAGGATTCGCGCCCGACCGAAGATGGTGCGGCCATCCGGCGGCGCCGGTTCTGCGGCGCCTGCGGCTCGCGCTGGACGACCTTCGAACGGGTCCAGATCCGCGACCTTATGGTGCTCAAGAGCGACAGTAAGAAGGAACTGTTCGACCGCGACAAGCTGGTGCGCTCGATCCGTATCGCCGTCCGCAAGCGGCCGGTCGACGAGGAGCAGGTGGAGCGGATCGTCAATTCCATCCAGCGCCGCTTGGAAACCATGGGAGAGAGCGAAATCCCTTCCGCCCATATCGGCGAACTGGTGATGGAGGCGCTGGCCAATATCGATCAGGTCGCTTATGTCCGCTTCGCGTCGGTCTACCGCAACTTCCGCGAAGCGAAGGACTTCGAGGAATTCGTGGGCCAGCTGAGTGTCGACCACAACTGACACCACCGATTTCCACCATATGATGACGGCGTTGGCCCTGGCGCGCCGGGGTCTGGGCCGGGTCAGCCCCAACCCGGCGGTCGGCTGCGTCGTGCTCGATCCCGGTGGCGCCGTCGCGGGGCGCGGCTGGACCCAACCGGGCGGGCGGCCCCATGCCGAGACCGAGGCGCTGGCCCGGGCCGGCATTGCCGCACGCGGGGGTACCGCCTATGTCAGCCTGGAGCCTTGCGCCCATCACGGCGAGACGCCGCCTTGTGCCGACGCCCTGGTGGCAGCCGGGATCGCCCGCGCGGTCATCGCCACCGAGGATCCGGATTCAAGGGTCTCGGGTGCCGGTATCGCAAAATTGGAGGAGGCGGGGATCGAGACCCGGGTGGGCATCGGCCGACGCGATGCGGAGCGGCTCAATGCCGGATTCCTGATGCGAATCAATTCGGGCAGACCCCTGGTCACTTTGAAGTGCGCCACCACCCTGGATGGGCGCATCGCCACCCATTCGGGCGAAAGCCAATGGATTACCGGCGAGGTTGCCCGCACCTGGGCGCACGGGTTCCGGGCCAACCACGATGCTGTCCTGACCGGTGCCTCTACCGTCCGGGTGGACGATCCGGAGCTGACCTGCCGGCTTCCCGGGATGGGCGACCATACGCCGCTCCGGGTCGTGCTGGACACGCGGTTGACCACGCCGCTGACCGCCAACCTTGTCAGTACGGCAAGGCAACACCCGACCTGCCTGATCACGGTGAAGGATGCCAATGACCAGCGCAAGGCGGTGTTCGTCGATTGCGGGGTAGAGGTGATCGAGGTTCTTGCCGACGATGGCGGCCGCCCGGATGTGGAGGCGGCTCTTGGGGTGTTGGCCGACCGCGGCATTACCCGGGTCCTGGCCGAAGGCGGGGGGCAGGTCGCCGCCGCCCTGTTGCGCGCGAACGTGGTCGATCGCATCGCCTGGTTCCGCGCGCCGGCGGTGATCGGCGGGGACGGGATCCCCGTGGCCGCAGGCTTCGGCGTTGACAGTCTCTCCGATATGCCCCGGTTCGAACGGCGCTGGGAATTTGCCGCCGGCGTCGATAGCCTGGAGATTTTCGAGCGCCTGGGCGGTGCGGGCCGTCATTGAGCGCAACCGGGACGGGAAAGATATTTGCATGTTCACTGGCATCATCACCGACATCGGCACCGTCACAGGGATTGAACCCGGCACCGATACGAGGCTGACCATCGCCACTAGTTTCGACGTC
>JAHEKA010000046.1 GCA_024638585.1 Rhodospirillales bacterium | reverse complement strand
CGGATTCAGGCTCGCGGGAAATACGCGTCCAGCACAGCCATGTAAATATCGCCGAGCGCCTCGATATCGGTGACCGCCTGGCTTTCGTCGGCCTTGTGCATGGTCCGGCCGACCAGGCCGAACTCCGCACAGGTGCATGCTTTATGGATATATCGCGCGTCCGATGTGCCCCCGGTGGTCGACAGCTCCGGCCGCCGGCCGGTCACCTTTTCGGCGGCATCGGCGATGATCTCAGCCAGCTTGTCGGGTTGGCACAGGAACGCCTCGCCGTTGTCCTGGGCGCGGAACTCGTAACTTCCGCCGATGGCGGCGAAGGTCTCTTCCAGCTGCGCCTTGAGGCTCGCCTGGCTATGCAGGTCGTTGAAGCGGATGTTGAAGGTGGCGCGTGCCTCGGACGGGATCACGTTGGTGGCGGGATTGCCGACATCGATGGTCGAAACCACCACCGAGGACGGCTGAAAGTGCTCGGTCCCATCGTCCAGCGGCGTCTCGGTGATCGCCGCCAGCATCTTCAGCAACCGATCGATGGGGTTGTCGGCCAAGTGGGGATAGGCCGTGTGCCCCTGGATGCCATGAACCGTGAGGTAGCCCACCAAACTGCCCCGCCGCCCGACCTTGATCATGTCGCCGAGCTGTTCCGGATTGGTGGGCTCGCCCACCAGGCAATGGGTCAGGGTCTCGCCCTTTTCGGCCAGCCAGCCGACCATCTTGCGGGTACCGTTGGTGCCGACGCCTTCCTCGTCGCCGGTGATCAGCAGGCTGATGGAGCCGCCGAAATCGCTGCCGCGCTCTTCAAGGAACCGGGCGGCGGCGGCGACGAAGGCGGCGATCCCCGCCTTCATGTCGGACGCGCCCCGGCCATAGAGCACGCCGTCGATCACTTCGGCGGCGAAGGGGTCCTTGCTCCAGCCTTGGGGTTGGCCCACGGGGACCACGTCGGTATGGCCCGCGTAACAGAAGTTGGGCTCCTTGTCCCCGATCCGCGCATAGAGGTTGTCGACCTCCGGCGTGCCCTCTTCGGAAAACGGCAGGCGGGTGCAGGCGAAGCCGAGGTCCTCCAGGGCCGCCTGAAGGATGTCGAGCGCGCCTTCGTCCGCCGGCGTCACCGACGGGCAGCGGATCAGCCGCTGGGCGAGGTCGAGCGGGTGGGCGAGGGTCTGAACGGGGGCATCCGCCATCGGCGCTTAGTCCCGCAACAGGTCGTTGATCGAGGTCTTCGAACGGGTCTGTTCGTCGACCTGTTTGACGATCACCGCGCAGTAGAGCGACGGGCCCGGCGAGCCGTCGGGCAAGGGCTTGCCCGGCAGGGTGCCCGGCACCACCACCGAATAGGCGGGAACGCGGCCCGTGAGGACCTCTCCGGTCTCGCGGTTGACGATCTTGGTCGAGGCGCCCAGGAACACCCCCATGGAGAGCACCGCGCCTTCCTCGACGACGACGCCCTCGGCGACTTCCGATCGGGCGCCGATGAAGCAATGGTCCTCGATGATCACCGGCCCGGCCTGCAGCGGCTCCAGCACGCCGCCGATGCCGATGCCCCCCGAAAGGTGACAGTTGGCGCCGATCTGGGCGCAGGAACCCACCGTCGCCCAGGTGTCGACCATGGTGCCGGAGCCGACATGGGCGCCGAGGTTGACGAAGCTCGGCATCAGCACCGCGCCCGGCGCGATGAAGGCGGAACGCCGGACCACGCAGCTCGGCACCGCGCGGAAGCCGGCATCACGAAATTCCTTGTCGCCCCAGCCGGCGAACTTTGACGGCACCTTGTCGAACCAGGGGCTTTCGCCGCGCACCGGGTCGGTGGGGCCGCCCGGGATCGGCGCCATGTCGTAGAGCCGGAACGACAGCAGTACCGCCTTCTTGGCCCATTGGTGGACGATCCAGGCGCCGTCGATCTTTTCCGCCACGCGCAGTTGCCCGGAATCCAGCAGGTCGAGCGCCTGCTCCACCGCGTCCCGCGCCTCGCCTTTGGTATCGGGGCCCAGCCCCTCGCGTTCTTCCCATGCGCCATCAACGGCGCGTTCCAAGTCTTCGTAAGCCATGATCTGGGTGTTTCGCCTCTTTGTTTCCTCCGCGGCCGCCTTGACCCGCGGGCCGCGCAAAGATGGGCGAGAGCCGGGCCGTAGTCAACCTTGCCCGTGCGCCGACGGAGGACGGGAACGATACCGCTCAATGGGTCGAAACCGAGCCGCCGGGTGCGCCGCTAGTCCGCGCTTTTCCGCTCGCCCGCCGCGTCGGTCAGCCAGGCGGCGAGGTCGTCGGTCACATGATGAATGTGGGGCGCGCCCGAATCGTTGACGACGCCGTCCTCACCGGGGCGGACCAGCACCGTGGTCATGCCGAGCGCAGCCGCGGGCGCCAGGTTGGCGGCGGTGTCTTCGAACAGGATGGCGCGCGCCGGGAGCACGTCGTGGCGCTCGATGAAGACGTCGTAGATACCGGGATCGGGCTTGGGCACGAATTCGGCGTCGAAGATGTCGAAGATGCCGTCGAAATGCCGGGCGATGCCGAGGCGCCCGATCACCTGTTCCGCGTGCTTGCGATCGGCATTGGTGAAGATCACCTTGCGGCCGGGCAGGCGCGCGATGGCGCGGTCCAGCGCCGGGCTGGGGTCGATTGCGGTGAGGTCTATGTCGTGGACGTAATCAAGATAGTCCGCCGGGTCCACGTCGTGGTGCGTCATCAGGCCCCGGAGCGTCGTGCCGTGGGCGCGGAAATAGTCTTTCTGAAGGCGCCGGGCCGCGTCAAAGCTCATGTCGAACAGGGCGGCGATGTATTCCCCCATGCGCCGGTCGATCTGGTGGAACAAACGGCATTCGGCCGAATAAAGCGTGTTGTCGAGATCGAACACCCAGTGCTCGATGTTCTCTAATCCGGCGCGCTCGGTGGAGGAAGACTTGATCATCGACCTAGTGTGGTGGCTCGGGGGGGCGAATTCAAGGACCGGCGTGGTCAGCCCGTGGCACCGGGCGATTCCCGCAAAGCCAAGAAACTCAACCCCTCCAGCAGCGTCGTAACGCTTCATTAAGCCCTCGCGCCGTATCTTGGCTCGGGGGACATCCGGACCACTGGGGCGCCGGCGCGCGCGCCGGCTCACGCCTGCGAGGACTTGTCGAAAAATCGTGGCAAATCAGCAACATATCGATAGTACGGCCATTCTGCGCCAGGAACGGGATCGGTTCGTCGCCCTCGCCTTTTCCTCGGCCGACGTGCTCCTGGAGCTGGACCGCGAGGGCGTGGTCGTGTTCGCGGGGGGCTCGACCGCGGCTCTGCTCGGCATGGGCAACGAGGATCTGGTGGACCGCCCCTTCATCGAGGTTGTTGCGACCCGAGACCGGGCGATGGTGGAAGAAGCGCTGGCCATCACCGGTGCCGGGACCAGGCTGAACGGCTTGGTCCTGCATCTCGAAGGCGTGCTGGGGACCACGCCGCCGTTGCTGATGCTGGGCTATCGCCTCCCTGAGATGGACGATCACTATTTCCTGGGCCTCCGCCTCGGCGCCCAGGACGCTGTGGCCTTTAGCGCGCCGAATGAGGAAGGGCTGATGGAATCGGGATTGCCCGATTCACGGACCTTCGCCAAGCTCGCAGGGGAAAAGCTTGCGGAGCTGGCTTATGAGGACGGCGAATGCGAGCTCACCATGGTGCGGCTCGGCGGCATCGACGATCTGCGGGAAAGACTGCCGGAGGATGGCCGGAAGAACCTGAACCAGGCCATCGGCGGCGCCTTGCGTGCTTCGGCGGTTGGTGGGGAACTGGCCGGCGAGATCGATTCCAGAAGTTATGGCCTGATCCATCATCAGGATCTCGACATCAACGTCCTGGTCACGCGTGTGGCGGAAATCGCGCGCGAGGCGGATCCCGAAAAGACCGGTGTTGAGGTGGGCCACAGCACCCTCGACCTCGACAAGGACGTCATTCGCAAGGGCGAGGCCGCCAAAGCGCTCGGCTATATCTTTACCCAGTTCGCGGACGCCGATCCCGATGAGTTTTCGATCGCCAGCCTTTCGGACGGGCTCGAATCCATGGTCGACAATACCGTCCATCGCATCTCGGAATTCCGCACGATTCTCAACAACTCGGAGTTCGCCATCGCCTTTCAGCCGATCGTCGATCTCCAGACGCGGCGGCCCCACCATTTCGAGGCGCTGGCCCGGTTCAATGTCGAATCCGGGAACAAAAGCCCCTATGAAACCATCACCTTTGCCGAACAGGCGGGGTTGATTTGTGATTTCGACTTGGCGATGTGTGCCAAGGTCTTCGAATGGCTCGACCAGGCTGGCATGCAGGGCCATCGCTACAAGGTGGCGGTCAATGTCTCCGGTTCCTCGATCGGCAATCCGACCTTCGTTTCCGCTTTGCACCGGTTGCTGAAGCAATACCGGGGCCACCGCGACGGGATCCTGTTCGAGGTGACCGAATCGGCCAAGATCAAGGACCTCACCAAGGTCAACGCGGCCCTGCAGAGCCTCCGCAAGGTTGGGCATCATGTCTGTCTCGACGATTTCGGCGCCGGGGCCGCGGCCTTTCAGTACCTCCGCGATCTCGAAGTGGATGTGGTCAAGATCGACGGGGCCTACGTCAAGGGGGCGCTGAAGACGGAGAAGGGCATTGCCTTCCTGAAGGCCATGGCCGGCCTGTGCAACGATCTCGGTATCGCGACCGTGGCAGAGATGGTGGAGGAGGAGATCTACGTCCCTTTCCTCATAGAGTGCGGCGTCGATTTCGGCCAGGGCTACCTGTTCGGCCGGCCGTCATTCCGCGTATCCGATTTCGAAGCGCCCAAGGCGAGCGACCGGATCCGCAAGATGTCCAGGGCGGTCTGAGACGATGATGGCGCGGCTGTTCAAGATGTGGCCCAAGGCCCGCCGGGAGACGCCGCCCCAGCAGGCTGGCACCGCCATGGATGCCAACCTGCGCGATGCGCTCACCGAATCGCGCCAGCGCTACAAGGACCTTGTGGAAATCTCAAGTGACTTCTCCTGGGAGGTCGGGTCCGACGGCAATTTCGCTTTCGTCTCGCCTTCGGGCGCCTTGGGATGGCGCGCCGACGACCTCCTGGGCCGTGCGCCGGGGGCCTTCCTGCGGGAGCCCACGGCGGAGGTCGAGCCCGTATCGATCCGCAGCGCCGCGGCCAACCCCTTCCTGTCGCGCTATCCCGTGCAGAGCGGTGAGGTCTGGTTCCGCCGTGCCGATGGGCGCGAGGCCTGCCTCGCCATCAGCGTGCGGCCGGTCACCGATGACAAGGGCCGTTGGCTGGGCGCGCGGGGCATCTGCCGCGACGTCACCGAAGACCGCGATCGCGACGCGGCGCTGGCCCGGGCCCATGGTCGCGAACGCCTGTTCGGCTACATCGTCCGCACCATCCGCGACCAGGTGGACCCGCTCGGCATGATGAACGCCGCGGCCAAGGCCATTTCCCGGGCGCTGACGGCGGAATACGCAGAGATCTATCGCGTCGACGGCGGCGAGGCGTCCCAGGCCGTGGCCTCGGGCAGCGGACCGGGCGACCAACTTGGGGCGGTGTTCCTTGACAAGGCGATGGAGGAGCCCCGGGCCGTCACGTCGGAAGTCGACGGCGGCTATGGCCTGGCGCTCGCCACCCAACACGGTGGCGCGGTCAACGGGGTCCTGGTGCTGTGGCGCGACGCCGCCATCGGCCGCTGGACCGAGGACGAATTGGATCTGGCGATCAGCGCCGCCGAGCATCTTGGCATCGCCATCGAGCAGGCGGTACAGCACGAACGGCTGGAGGTGCTTTCGCGCACCGACGGGCTGACCGGTCTACTCAACCGGCGCAGCTTCGTCGCCGATCTGGCGCGCCGCCACGCCCGGGTGGTCCAAGGGGATCAACCCGGCGCCCTGGTCTATTGCGACCTCGACAATTTCAAGCAGGTCAACGACACCCATGGGCATGAACGGGGCGATGCGGCGATCTGCGATATCGCACGGATTCTCGAAAGCGCCACGCGGGGCGGGGACCTCGTGGCGCGGCTCGGCGGCGACGAATTTGCGCTGTGGCTGGAGAATACCGGCGAAGAAAACGCCGCGTCGCGCGCGCGCGACCTGTTGAGCCGGACCGAGACGCTCAAGGTTCATTCCGGCTCTCCCGAGGCGCCGCTCGGCGTGTCGCTCGGCATCGCCATCCTTGAGCCGGGCAGTGACGAGACCCTCGAGGCCTTGATGGCGCGGGCGGATCTTGCCATGTACGACTCCAAGCAGCGCGGCAAGGGATGCTACACCATCGCCGTCCCGGCGGACGCCATTGAACTTGCGGAGGTGCGCCAGGGATGAAGCTGTTCTCCTCCATCTTGCCGGCCCGGCGCAAGAAAGACGCGCCGATCTCTTACGAAGAATCGCGGGAGCTCGCCCGGCACCCCGACGTCGAAGAGCGAAGGCGCCTCGCCGCCCGCACCGACGTGCGCCCGGAAATCCTCTACTTCCTGGCCGAGGACCCTTCGCCCGTGGTGCGCCGGGAGATCGCCCTCAACGACGCCGCCCCGGCCCATGCCGACGTGCTTTTGGCGCGCGATGGCGACGAGGAGGTGCGGTGCGAGCTGGCACAGAAGATCGCCCGGCTGACGCCCGATCTCAGCGACGATGCGCGCGAGCAGATCCGCGCCATGACCGTCGAGGCGCTGGAAATCCTGGCCCAGGATGAGTTGGCCCGGGTGCGCCAGGCACTGGCCGAGGCGGTCAAGGACGTCGCCGACGCGCCGCATCACGTGATTCAGCGCCTGGCCGGCGATGCCGAGTTGGCGGTCGCGGCGCCGGTCCTGGAGTTCTCGCCGCTGCTGACCGACGAAGACCTGCTGGAAATCATCGAAAGCAGCACCCTGAGCGGCGCCATGACGGCGATTTCACGGCGCGCCGACGTGTCCGGCGCGGTGTCGGATGCCATCGCCCAGACCCGGGACGAGCGGGCCGTGGCGACGTTGTTGGCCAACCCTTCCGCCCAGATCCGGGAGGAAACCCTCGATTGGATTGTCGAGGGATCGCGTGAGGTGGAAACCTGGCAGATGCCGCTAGCCCAGCGGCCTCAACTGCCGCCCCGGGCGGCGCGGAAGCTTGCGGAGTTCGTGGCCGACCAGGTGCTGGCCATGCTGCATCGCAGAGAGGACCTGGACGCGGATACCGCCGGGTTGATCGACCGCGCGGTGCGTGCCCGCATTGAGGTCCAGTCCGATGCCGGTGACACCCCCGGTTCGGACGAGACCGAAGAGGAGGGCGCATCTGCGGGGGCGTTCCGCGGCGCGCATATCAGCGTCGACCGGGGCCACACCGCGGAGTATGTCCAAAAGCTCTATACCAGGGGCGAACTCAACGAAGACACCCTCGATGAGCAACTCGGCAGCGGCAACCGCGCCTTCGTCGTCCATGCGCTGGCCCTGATGGCGGGCATGCCGCCGTCGCTGGTGACCCGCATCGTCGATGCCCGCAGTGCCAAGGCGATCACCTCCCTGGCGTGGAAGGCCGGGCTCAGGATGCGTTTTGCCATCAAGCTGCAGGCCCGGCTCGCCAATGTCCCGCCGCGCGAGATCCTCCAGGCTAAGGACGGCGTCGACTACCCCATGTCCGAAGATGACATGACCTGGCAGCTCGATTTCTACGCGGGTTGAGGACGGCGCCGAGCCATCGGCGCGGATCAATCGGCGCAGATCAATCGGCGCGGATTAGGGTGCCGACGCCGGCATCGGTGAAGATTTCCAGCAAGAGCGCGTGCGGTACGGTGCCGTCGATGATGACCGCGGCATCGACGTCGCCATTGACCGCTTGGATGCAGGTCTCCACCTTGGGAATCATGCCGCCGGAGATGGTGCCGTCACTGATCAGTTGCCGGGTCTGGCTGACGGTCAGCTCCGGGATCACGTCGCCGGACGCATCCATCACCCCCGGCACGTCGGTCAGCAGCAGGAAGCGCGTCGCGCCCACCGCCGTGGCGATGGCGCCGGCGGCGGTATCGGCGTTGATGTTGTAGGTCTCGCCCCGGGCGCCGATGCCGATGGGCGCGATCACCGGGATGATGTCGGAAGCCTCGAAAGTCTCGAGGATATGGGGAAACACCTGGGTCGGTTCGCCGACGAAGCCGAGATCGAGAATCTTCTCGATGTTGGAATCGGTTTCCCGGCTGGTGCGGCGCAGTTTCTCCGCCTGGATCAGGCCGCCGTCCTTGCCCGAAAGCCCGACCGCATTCCCCCCCGCCCCGCAGATGGCGGACACCACCTGCTTGTTGATGGAGCCCGAAAGCACCATTTCGACGATCTCGACCGTGGCGCGGTCGGTGACCCGGAGCCCGTCGACGAAGGAGCTTTTGATCTTGAGCCGCTCCAGCATCTCGCCGATCTGCGGCCCGCCGCCATGCACCACCACCGGGTTGATGCCGACCTGCTTGATCAGGACCACATCCCGGGCGAAACATTCCGCGAGTTCATCGTCCCCCATGGCGTGACCACCGTATTTGATGACGAAGGTCTCTTCGGAGTAGCGGCGCATATAGGGAAGCGCTTCGGAAAGCGTCCGGGCCTTCTCCAGCCAGCTGGGGTGGGGTTGGTGCTTCTTGTCTGTCATGGCGCGCGGACTCTAGATCACAATCGGGGCGAAGGGAACAGCGGGGGTGAAGGGCACCGGCGCGCTCAGAGGACGGCGGGCGGCCGGACGGGTGGCCCGGCGAGAGCGGCGATCGATGCCCGCAGATGGGCGATGCCAACATCCGTCTTGGCCGATGTGGCCAGAACCTCGGGATGGGCGGCAGGGCGCTTGGCAAGCTCGGCCAGGATGTCGTCCCGGAGGCGCGTCAGGGTGGGCTCGTCCACCATGTCGCACTTGGTCAGCACGATCTGGTAGCTGACCGCCGCCCGATCCAGGTCTTCCATCACCTCGCGGTCGTTCGCGCCAATGCCGCGCCGGCAATCGATCAGCAAATGCACCCGCCTGAGGCAGGCGCGGCCCTTGAGATAGAGCATCACCAGCCGGGTCCACGCTCCGACCTTGCCCTTCGACGCCCGTGCGTAGCCGAAGCCCGGCAGGTCGACCAGCACCAGCCGGCCGCCGAGATCGAAGAAATTGACCTGCTGGGTGCGTCCCGGCGTGGACGAGGTGCGGGCCAGTGCTTTGCGCCCGGTGAGTGCGTTGATCAGGCTCGATTTGCCGACATTCGAGCGGCCCGCGAAGGCGACCTCCACCAGGCCGCAAGGGGGCAATTGCGTCGGCGTCATGGCGCCGGCGATAAAGTCGCAACTGCCGGCAAAAAGCTTGCGGGCAGCCTCGGCCTCTTGTTCGTCGATGTTGTCGGGCGTATCGGTCATTCCGGCCCCCGGGCCGGGCGGCGGTCAGGTCTTGCTTGGCGTGTTCTGACTCGGCGGGTTCTGGCCCGGCGCCACGCCCATGCGCTTCATGATGATCCATTGCTGGGTCATGGACAGAAGGTTGTTCCAGGTCCAATAGATCACCAGGCCGGCCGGGAAGGGTGCCATGATGAAGGTGAAGAAGATCGGCATGAACATGAAGATCTTGGCCTGGACCGGGTCCGGCGGTGCCGGATTGAGCTTCATCTGAACCCACATGGACGCCCCCATTAGCAGCGGCCAGATGCCGATCGAAATGAACTCCGGCACCCACACGGGGACGCCATAGGGCAGCAGCCCGAACAGATTGATGATCGACGTGGGATCCTTGGCCGATAGGTCCTGGACCCAGCCGTAGAACGGCGCGTGACGCATTTCGATGGAGATGAACAGCACCTTGTAGAGAGCGAAAAAGACCGGAATCTGGACCAGGATGGGCAGGCAGGAGGAGGCCGGATTGACCTTTTCCCGCTTATACAGCTCCATCATTTCCGCGTTCATCTTTTGCTTGTCGTCACCGTAGCGTTCCTTCATCTCCATGATCTTGGGCTGCAGCTTCTTCATTTCGCTCATGGACCGGTACGATTTGTTGGCCAGCGGATAGAAGACCAGCTTGACCAGCACCGTCACCCCCAGGATGGCGAGGCCGAAATTGCCGAGCAGGTGGAATAGGTAGTCCAAGACGTAGAAGAACGGCTTGGTCAGGAACCACAGGTACCCGAAATCGATGGCCCGGTCGAACAGGATGATTTTGTACTTCTCGGAATATCCGGCGAGCAATTTCACCTTCTTGGCGCCGGCGAACACGCGCGACGTGCTTTCGGCGCTGCCGCCGGGCGGGATGGTCTGCGGCGCACCGACGAAATCGGTCTGGTACTTGTCGACCTTGTTGGCCTGCCAATGGAGGAACCGGGCATTCATCCGCACCTTTTGGTCCGGAACCAGCGCCGCCATCCAGTACTTGTCCGTGATGCCGATCCAGCCGCCCTGGGAGGTCTTCTTGATCTCGCGCGCCTCGACCACATCGGAATAATCGATTTCCTCCAATTGCCCTTGGAAGACGCCGATCGGCCCCTCATGAAGGATATAGAAACCGGTCAACGGCGGCGTGCCGGTGCGGTTGAGCACGCCATAAGGCGTCAGCGTCACCGGCTGGGTTCCCCGGTTCTCCACCTTCTGGGTGACGGTGAACATGTAATCCTTGTCCACCGCGATC
>JAHEKA010000045.1 GCA_024638585.1 Rhodospirillales bacterium | reverse complement strand
CGAGCTGCTTGCAGGGCCCACACCACTCGGCCCAGAAGTCGACGATGACGGGCACCGTTTGGCTGGCCTCGATCACCTCGGCCATGAAACCAGCGGTGTCCACGTCCTGGATCAAAGGAGCTGGGCCGGCTTGGGGTGCGGCGGCGCCGTCGGCACCAGGGATGTTGTCCATTACGCTGTCTTTCTTTTCTCGGTTGTCTCTGACGGGCCTTGGCTCTAGGGGCCGGCCGAGCGCACTCTTGCGGCGCCCGGAGGGGCCCAGCCTGACCCAGGTTTATCCTAAAATGGGGGGCTTCGCAGGCCCCGTCAATGGGAAGCGCGGCAAAACGCGCACGCCACGGCGTGAAACGGCTTTGGTGGCCGGGCAAAAGCCGCGCTCAAGCGATTCCCCCGATCCTATGCCCGCCAGGGCGCCGAACGGTTGCGTCTTGGCATTGTTAAGGTCTTGCAAACCGTGCAGCTTTTATTATGATCGCGGGCCTTCCGGGGGCCTGGCTCTGGTTTAGGAGCGCTCGGGCCCCATGCGGGGCGCTCGGCCCCAGGGATGTTCTGAAAGTGCGCGGGCGTAGCTCAGGGGTAGAGCGCAACCTTGCCAAGGTTGAAGTCGTGAGTTCGAATCTCATCGCCCGCTCCACTTTTTCTCAATAGGACAATCAGTTAGGTGTCGCCTCGCCCAGGCGGCGGGGCTTATTCTCGTGTCGGGGGAGCGCTCGGGGGAGCGGTGGAAGCGCGGCTATAGGAAATATGCCAAGTATGCCAAACAAGAAGACCCCCGCCGATCACTCAGCGGGGGTCTACCCTGTCCCGACATGGGACGGCTAGAAAGGGTCCGGCGGGAACTTCGCCATCTCCGCCTCTTCATCGAGCCGGTGCTGCCGCAGCTGGTCCTCGGCACTCTTGAAGGCGTGCCTTAACTAGGGCTGAAGGCCGACGCAGCCAAGCAATTCTGTCTCCACAACGAACTTGTGGACAGCCTTGGACAGAAAGAACGCGTCCCCAGCCCAGTCGTCCTCGACATAATCCACCAACTCGGCCAGCGCCTCGATGGTCCTGGCACGAGCTCTCAACTCTGTCGTATGCATCGGTCCTACTCCTTTTCTCAGTTCGCCCCGCTACGCATTTGCGACGACATCTTCACAAGCGAACTCAGCCACCATGACCGGGTCGCCGGGACCCACCAGAATGACTTGTGCGAGGTACCAGGACAGTTGCATCTCGAGCTCGCTCTCGATCCCCTGGGGGTCGTCGAGTCCTGGTCTCGCGAGCCACGCGATGAGGTCCCTCGCCGTGTTGATCGCCTCTGCTCGCTTGATGGTCTCGTTGTCCGTATCTATCTTGCCCAACTCCTTCTCTCGGTTCCCGCCCGCCCAATCGCGAGCGTGACCCCAGTGGAGCAAATCCAGCGGCGATATGCTTGGGCACTTAGAAGGGTGTCACGTCCTTTTGGGCCCGAGCGCCCGCAATGATCGCATAAGCTGTACATAAAGAATAGTTAGCCCTTTTTGCCACTAATCACCGTCTTTGAGGGCTTGATCCATCATTGCTCGGTAGGGTACCGCGCAGCCGCGATCGTCAGGCAGGGCGAGCGGTCCCGCAGGCGGTTCGTGAAGGCCGATGAACTGGGCCATGACGCTTAGCGCTGCCGCGGGGTCTGCGATCATATCTTCATAGGCGAGCGCCATCGCGCGTTGGGGCTCAACTTGCAGCCAATGGGTCTTCGCCGCGCGCCACAGGTCGATCTGCCCGATGATGGCCTTGAGCTCGTAGGTATAGCCGTGACGCGCCTGGGCATAGCAAAACTGGAAAATGCGCAGCGCGTTATCGAAGCGATCGCGGTCCATGAAGACGAAGCGGGCACCTGGCAGTGCCCGGAAGATCACCGGAAGGATGGGCATTAGGTAGGTCGCGGGGGAGGTGATCGTATAGACGGGTCGGCCCCCAGCCCGTTCGGCGAACTTGCGCGCGAAGTGGTTTCTGAACGCCGCGAGATATCCCGCCGGCAGCGCGGCAAAGCCTTCGATCAGGTCGAGGCCGATCTCCTCGTTAAGGTCTTCCAGGGTCTCACGCAGAATGTTCGTTTCATACCCAACTCCAACGTCCCTAAGGGTCCCGAGCAACGTTTCCGCTGTGGACTTCCCCGAGCGTGGCATACCGCCAATGATGACCAAACCGGCGCCCGCCATCAAGGCCGCGCTGGCGTCGGCAGAAGTCTCCCATCCCGGCGGGGGCGCGGTCGGAAACCCTCTGTTCGGCGCCACCGGTGAGGGGAATGCAGCCCGGTGCCGCTGGTTCGCGGAAACGGTGTTAGCCCATGCGGCTTCAAAATCGCCCTGATGGTCCAGCGCCCGGGCCCTTGCGAAGTCGAGCACGATCGACGGGCCGGCTTCCTCCGCAGCGATTCCCGCCTGCGCGTTGTCGATCTGGGTGACGAGATCCGCGCCAACAGCATCGAGCGGAAACGAACTGAGCCCCGACAAGGCCCCTACTGAGCGAGGATCGAGCGCGTGAGCAGTCCGGAAACACGCTAGGGCGTGCTCGGGTTTCTGCCAGTTGAGGTAAAAGAACCCCTCTCGTTCCAGGACCTTGGGATCATCGGGGGCGGCGGCTTTGGCACGGTTGAAGGCTTGGCGACCAGCCTCGAAAGAATCTCGCTGGGCATGGCACTCACCGAGCAGACACAACGCTTCGGCAGGACGGTTCAATGCTGCGGCAGCGGCCTCCAAGATCTCTATTGCACCTTTAAACCGGTCCAACAGGAAAAGAGTCCGACCAAGATTCAACAAGCTCGGGCCGTGTCCGGGAGAGAGCTCCAGCACCTTTCGGAAGGTACTTTCGGCCTCCGCCGGCCGGTCCATGAGAACGAGGGCCCTGCCCAAGGCGTAATGCACGTTAGGCGCATCGGACGTATGCGCTGCGGCCTGGCGAAGCTGGGCCTCGGCTTGTACTGCCCGACCTTGTCCCAAGAACGCCTCACCGAGTGCAGCCCTGGCGGCCATGTCGTCCGGCGCGCGGCTCAACGCCTCAGTGAGACATGAAACCGCGTCATCATGGCGTTCCAAAGCGGAAAGAATCGTTCCCTCTCCCCTCATGTATTCCGCGTCCTCCGGTGCCAAAGCCCTCGCTTTCTGGGCATGGACCAGAGCCTCTTCAAGCGTGCCCTGAAAGTAAAGGGCACCCGCCAAAAGATCATGTGCTGCGGGATAGTCCGGCACACGCGCGACCAGTTCCTTCAATTTGGCGATGGCGTTCTTGAGCGCGCCGCGTTCCAGCGCGGCACGGGCTTGGGCAAGGGCATCTTCGGTCAGCCTGTCGTCAGTCGGCATGAGGCGGGCACCCGCTTGCAGAGGCTCAATATTTTAGTCTAACAAATTGCCCCTCGGTTTTCAGTGACAGTTGCAGACCCTGTGATGTTTGAACTTTTTTCCGATTGGCACTTTTAGCACTGCGATCCGCCCGCCCGCGACGGCCTCCTGCTCGCGCTCATTCGCGTTGTGAAAGGAAGCGAATTCTTCCATCCGGTCCTCGGCCACGGTCTAGTCCAGACCGGCGTCGCGTATGGCCTTCGCGTCCGCGCCAACCAATTCCCTTGTCCAGGTCACCCCACCAAACAAATTGCAGTGAATGCTGTTGGAGCCAAATGTCCGCTTTTGGCTAAAAGCGGACGTTAACTTAATGACCGCTTATGGCTCAAAGCGGGCACATCGTTTGAAGTCGATAGGGCGATGATCGGCGTTCGGCCTTGGTGAGCCGATGTCCGCTATTGACCTAAAGCGAATTCAAGCACCCGGCCGCAGAGGATCGGCGAGAGGCGGTTACGCAACTTTTTCGTATTTGTCCCGCTTCACGTTCTGCAGGTTGATGCCCTCGATCCGAAGCAGCTTCGTTGGGCCGTAACGGACCGGCGCGTGCAGTTTTCCGGGTTCATAGGCCACCGCCATACCAGGTTTCAAATCATAGGTTTTTTCCGGCTCGGCCTTGCCCGGCTGCGCTTCCGTCGGCTTTTCCAACAGACGGAACTCGGTCATTTCCGTCGTTCCCTCAACCTGGCCGTAGATGGCCCAGGACTCCCCATGGTCATGAGGGTTGCGCACACTCGCATCCCGGTACACATGGGCGATGATACAGAAACCGAATTCCGGGTCTTCGTAGAGGACGTTCCGAGCGGAGTTGTCGTCGGGACCGAAGTAGTCCTTGATGACGCTCTCGTCGGTCAAGATCGTTTCCAGGCGTTGGCGGACCAACTCCCGCCCCGCCGCGCCGGAATCCTTTTTAAGAATGTCGTGACAATCAGCAGCGAATTGTTCGATGACCGGGTTCATTGCAGGCTCCTCCTTGGCTTGGCTCGAGGGATCGGATTTGATGCGCGCCGATGCCTCCGGATTCCCAAATTCCTAGCACACCCCCAACGCCAGAGGGAAGGCGTGCGCCTTTCCTGCGGCCGTCCCATGCCGGCAAGGGCCGTTGGGCGCCCGTCCGGCTATTCCGGCACGACATCCTTCACGGCCCCATCCCAGCCGAAATCGGTGATGTCGAAGATCACGCCATTGGGATCGCGGAATTTCTCTTCGTAAAAGACCGACCCTTTGTCGCCCTCCGGGCGCCCCATCAGGTATTGGGCCCCCGCCTTTTCAACTTTTTCCTCGGCCTCCCTGATGTCGTCCACCCAGAATCCGATGTGATGAAGGCCGACGAAATCCCGTGGTCCTTGCGAATCCGTCTTGAAATTGAGCAGCGCCACGGTGACCACCCCATCGGAGATGAAGACGCCGTTTGCCAGCGATGACTCCCGCGCGCCCACGCGCTTCATATCGAACGCTTTGCAATAGAAATCCGCTGCCTTCTCGGGATCCGGCACCGACATCGCGATATGTCTCAACTTCGCCACTTTGGATTCTCCTTTTGCGCTGAAGGCCGTCACATGGTGATCGGAACAGGAAGAGCTTGGTGGTTTTCGATTGCCCCTGTCAAATCGGAAGTTCGCCGACCTTCGAAAAGCGCCTGCCGGACGGTCTCCCTCATGCCCGATTTTGGCTAATAGCGGACATTGGGTGGGCAGGATATTCAGGGGGGAACACCCTCCCATGAATGGGCCATCTGGCGGCCGATTGAAACGGAGGGTAATGATGGATTTTTCTTGATCTTAGGCCCGGGACGGGCAACACACGCCCTCGTTCCTGCCAATATTTCATGAATGCCCGACTTTGACCCCCGCCCCGCCCCGCGCCTTATTCGCCATAACCCTTGCCGCGATTAGTTTGATCGGTCCGCTGTCGATCCACCTATTTCTTCCGGTGTTGCCCGCCGTGCGCGAGGCCTTCGGCATCGGCAATGCCCTGGCGCAGCTCACATTTAGCGTCACGCTGGTCACCATGGCCTGCATGACCCTGGCCTATGGCGCATTGTCGGACCGCCTTGGACGGCGCTTGGTCTTGTTGGCGGGGTTGGCGCTGTTCCTGGCGGGCAGCGCGATCTCCGCCTTGGCCGACAGCGTTGTCCTATTGATTGGCGGACGCATTATCCAAGCCATAGGCGCGGCAAGTGGTCTGGCAATCTCCCGGGCGATGGCGCGCGACGTCTTCGGCGCGGACCGCTTGGTTGGCGTGATCGCCTACCTCACGATGGCTTATGCGCTGGGGCCCATGCTCTCTCCGCTGGTGGGAGGCGCGCTGGGCGACGCCTACGGTTGGCGGGCCATATTCTGGTTCGCCCTTGGCGCCGGCGCCGTCATCGCCCTGGCCGCCGCCCTGGTCCTTCCTGAAACCCACCCAAGGGAGGAGCGTCTGCGCGGCCATATCCGATCAACTTTCGCCGGTTTCGGACATCTCTTCTCCGACATCCGGTTCAACGCCTTCGTTCTGCAATCGGGGTTTTCGTCCGGCACCTTTTTTGCCCTGGCCGCGGGCGCAACTTTTCTCATGCAGGAATATCTCAACCTGTCGGCGGCCGAGTTCGGTCTTTGGTTTTGCCTGTTTCCCCTCGGCTACTGGCTCGGCAACCTGATCTCGACGCGAACAGCCGGGAGGGTCACCATCGAAACCATGGTATTGGTAGGATCCATCGGATCCGCTGCGTCCATCGCGTTGGTGGTGGGGTTCATTCTTTCGGGTATCGTCACCCCGCCCACGATCTTTGTTCCCGGACTGTTGCTGACGCTATCCCAAGGCTTGTCCCTGCCCAACGCCCAGGCCGGTGCGATCAATGTGGCGCCCGGTCTGGCCGGCACGGCGGCGGGAATTGGCGTTTTCGTGCATATGTTTGGCGGTGGCCTTTTCTCGCAAGTCTATGGACTGCTTTCCGACGGAACCCCCATCCCGCTGGTGATCACCGTCGTAATGACGGCAACGTTGACACTCATCGCCGGGACCGTCGCCTACGCCAGGAGGTCCCAACCCGCCCCCTAGATGCGTTGCCGGGCGGCTCGGGCCGGGCCAAGGCGTGACGGCCGGCGCCACACCGTCGTCGTGCAGCGGGAGGAAAAGCGCTCTAACGTGCTGGTGTCGTTGTTGATTGCCCGGCGCTGGACGACCCGATTGTCCCATGCCGCCAGGGTGGCCTGACGAGAGCATATGTCCCTAGTAACATAGCCGCGGCCAGCAAGAGGGAGCGAAGGTTTCCAATGCGGCCGTTTTTCTTCTATTAGTCTTTGGTTCCTTTGCCGACGGAAAGATCGCAAAGGGGTTGCACACTAAAGATTGGTGGACGATTAGATGCCAGTTGGTCGTAAAATTCTGATTATGGGCTTGTCTGGTTCCGGCAAGACCACTTTAGCCAAAGAATTGGTTACAAGGCTCAATGCGGTTCATTTTAATTCCGATGAAGTGCGCGAAAATATCAATCGAGACCTGAGTTTTTCTTTGCCCGATCGCGTTGAGCAAGCAAGGCGAATGGGCTGGCTTTGTGATCAGGTGGTAAAGACCGGTGCCATTGCCATTGCCGATTTCATTTGTCCAACTGAAGAATGCCGAAATGCGTTCAACAGGGGCGGTGATGCCTTCGTCGTTTGGTTAGATCGCACCGATCAGTGCGGGTATGAAGATACGAACCAGCTATTTTCGCGCCCAGATAGTTTCGATGTCCGCGTGACCGCGGAGGGCTCCCCCCAGTCTTGGGCTGACTTCATAGCGGGCAAAATCAGCCCATAGGTTTGACCTCAATCCGGGCAATCACCGAGAATTCAAGATATCGTCGCTGTCCACCGTTGGCCGTCAGCTCGGATTAATAGGGTTCGATTGAGACGGATCATGATTTTCCGCTTATGACCCAAAGCAGGCGTTCGGATGACCGCGGGGCCGGCGCTGCGCGCGCCGATCATTGACAGCGATCGATCTTCGGCGCCACTTTTGGGAGAGCGGGGCACTGGTTTCGAGCGCCGTAGTGATGAGAACTTGGGCGATTGGGACAATTGGATAATTTTGACCCCGACCAAGCCATCGGCCACGGGTTCACCCTCGCAAAGGGGGGGCGAATATCAAGAGCTGGCCGACTTAAGCCACTCGACCCTCGGGCATCGTCCGGACGATTTCATGAGCACCTATTTCCTGGGCCTGGCAGAGATCGGCCGTGGCAGCCGGATCTTCGGCCACAGGCTCCAGGAGAGGGTGGAAGCGATTTTCCCCAGGATTCGGGATTACGGGTTCATCGCATCCTATATGCGCCGCCGGGGTTATGCCGAGATAGACATTCTCTTCCAGCGTCTTTGGCTCCTTGCCGTTTTCCGCGCAACCGACAGCTTTCGAAAAAACTCCCCGTGGGGCGGCACAGGGGTGAGCAGCATGCCGGTGCAGAGATGAAATCCGGACACGAAGCGATTTGAACCGACAGCCCCGGGACAGGATGATACCCGGCAGACGACCGGCTTCACATCAATGGTAGCTTTCACCGAAGTCTGAGGTCCGGAGAGAGGCAGTAGGATGTTAGGCGCGGACAGTTTGCTGCCTGGCGTCTAGAACAGAGATATCCATTAAACGGATGGGAAGACAATGAAAACACCATCATCACTGATCACCCTGGGTACCGCGGGTGGCCCGTCGCTGGCACCGGGTCGGGCGCAGACGTCCCATCTCCTGACCGTAAACGGCACCTACTACGTTGTGGATGCCGGCGACGGAGTGTCGCGGCGCATGGCGAGGGCCGGCGCGGACGTGCGCAAGGTGGGAATCATTTTCCTGACCCACCATCACGATGATCACACTGCAGGCCTCGGGACCCTGATGTCCCTGGCGTGGGACGGGCGGCGTACTGAGCCCATCAACGTCTACGGCCCACCACGAACCAAGGACCTTGTTGATGCCACAACACGGTATTGTAGCTTCAGTGCCGAGATCCGCATCGCCGACGGTGGCCGGACTATCCCGCTGGATAAGATGTTCTTTGGCCACGATGTAGGGACCGGGGAGGTCTATCAGGACGACAACATCCGCGTTTTCGCGACAGAGAACACCCACTTCAGCTTCCATCGGGGAGACGCCGCCGGCCGTTATAAGTCCTACTCTTACCGCTTCGAGACTCCCGACCGGGTGATCATGTTCACCGGCGATACCGGTTTCAGCGCTGCCGTCACTGAGCTGGCCAAGGACGCCGATATTTTGGTGACCGAGACCTCCTCCTGCGACGAGCGCAAGAATTCGATGATCAAGGACGGCCGCTGGCAGGCGATGAGCACCGCCGAGCAGGAAGGCATTATGCGTCAGGCCACCCAGGGGCATATGAGCCTGGACGGCATTGGCAAGCTGGCGACCGAGGCCGGTGTCAGAAAGGTGGTGCTGTCCCATCTCACGCGGCGCAGTGGAAACGAAGACTACGAGCCTTGGGCGGAGGAGGTCAGGAAACACTTCTCCGGCGAGGTGGTCGTGGCCGAGGACCTGATGGAATTCTAGGGAATGAATTTGGGGCCATGATCATCTGTCCCTATGCGCATGGATGACCCAAACGTCTCCCGATTATCCAGCGGTTCGGAGCGTATCTCCTTGTGCGCTTGCGCCACCGTGGGCTTTTCACCCACGGCCCTTCAAACACGTGCATAATCGGACGACTGCCGGGGCCGGAAGGGGGGCGTGTTTTGCGCGCGCCTTAAGGGGAAATGTTCGAATATCGGCGATTTTGCCTGACCTTGCTGGGCGTTTTTGTCGTCCTGTGGGCGATGCTGGCGATCTCACCGGTTAGCCGCGGCGACTGGTTTCTCGAAAACATCCTGACGCTGATCTTCGTTCCCCTGTTGGTGGCCTCTTATTGGGTGTTGCCGTTCTCGCGCGTTTCCTACGGCTTGATTTTCCTGTTTATGTGCCTGCACAGCCTGGGCGCGCACTACACCTATTCCCAGGTCCCCTACGATGCCTGGTTCGAATCCCTGACCGGCTCCACCCTGAACGCCCTGATGGGGTGGGAGCGCAATCATTTCGACCGTCTCGTGCATTTTTCCTACGGCCTGTTGCTGGCCTACCCGGTGCGCGAGTTGTTCTTCCGTGTCGCCAACGCTCGCGGCTTTTGGAGCTACTTCCTGCCGCTCGACGTGGTGATGTCGACCTCCATGGTGTTCGAGCTGATCGAATGGGCGGTGGCGGTCTGGGTCGGCGGCGATCTGGCGCTGGATTACCTCGGCACCCAGGGTGACGTCTGGGACGCCCACAAGGATATGGCGCTGGCCAGCACCGGGGGACTGATCACGATGCTGATCACCGGGACCGTCAATCGACGATGGCAGAAGGATTTCGCCTGGGAATGGCAGGAGAGCTTGCGGGTCAAGGTCCCGGCCCCGCTTGGCGAAAACGTCCTGACCCGGTTCTTCCGGCGCGACTAAGGCGGGCCGGCAGGCGCGCTTCGCGCCCCTTGACGGTCAAAGCCGCCCTGGGGCTTACTTGCCGGGCCGCCCGGCGCATCCCGCCGGTGGCCAATCACCCGGCGAACCGTCCGGCCAATGAGAAGGGGAGACAGCATGGAAGAGGCGCCGCTCGTCCTCTGCGACATCGACGAAGAAACGGGTAGGGCCGATCTGATCCTGAATCGCCCCGCCAAAAAGAACGCGTTGAGCCGGGAGCTGCTGGGCCAGCTCGAAGACGCCATTGTCGCGTTGCGAAACAACGAAAAGGTCCGCTGCATCGTGTTGGCCGGTGCCGGGGACTGTTTTTCCTCCGGCCGGGACCTCTATGACATGCGCGATTCGCGCGGCGCGCCTGAGCGCTGGGGCGAGGTCCGGGGCCAGACCATCGCCATCGTCAAGGCGCTTCGCGCCGCGCCGCAGATCACCATCGCCTCGGTCCAGGGGTACTGCTTGGGCGGCGGCATGGTGGTGATGAACGCCTGCGACCTCGCCGTCGCCGCCGAAGACGCGCAGATCGGTATGCCGGAGATCTTGCGCGGCAGTTACGGCCGCACCGCGACGCCCACCCTGTTCCACGCCGGCATTCCCATCAAGCAGGCCTTCCTGATTCAGCTGACCGGGCGCAACGTGACCGGCGCCGATGCCGTCCGCATGGGCCTGGTATCGATGGCGGTGCCGGAGGCGGAGCGTGAGACCGCGGTCGACAATCTGGTGGCCGAGATCGCCGCCCTCAATCCGGTCGCCCTCGAGCATGCCAAGATTGCCGCCTATACGGAGATGGACATGTCCTTCGACCA
>JAHEKA010000499.1 GCA_024638585.1 Rhodospirillales bacterium | reverse complement strand
CCCCCCGCCATGTCAGCCCTGCCCCTCGAAGCTGATGCGCGGATCGATGAACATGTAGGTGATGTCGCGGATCAGGCCGATCAGCAGGCCCAGCAGGGAAAAGAAGAACACGGTCGCGAACACGATCGGATAGTCGCGGTTGATCACCGCTTCGAAGCCCAACAGGCCCAGGCCCTGGAGCGAGAAGATCACCTCGATCAGCAGCGCGCCGGTGAACAGGATGCCGATCAGTGCCGCCGGGAATCCGGCGATGACGATCAGCATGGCGTTGCGGAAAACATGGCCGTAGAGCACCCGCTTTTCCGACAGGCCCTTGGCCCGGGCGGTGATCACGTATTGCTTGTTGATCTCCTCCAGGAAGGAGTTCTTGGTCAGCATGGTGAGCGAGGCGAAGCCGCCGATCACCAGGGCCAGGATCGGCAGCGCCATGTGCCAGAAATAATCGGCGATCTTGCCGATCAGGCTGAGCTCCTCCCAATTGGCGGAGGTGAGGCCGCGCAAGGGGAAGAAGTCGAAATAACTGCCGCCGGCGAACAGCACGATCAGGAAGATGGCGAAGATGAAGGCCGGGATCGCGTTGCCGATGATCACCAGGACCGAGGTCCAGACGTCGAAGCGCTGCCCGTCGCGCACCGCCTTGGTGATGCCGAGGGGGATGCAAACCAGATAGATGATCAGCGTCGACCACAGGCCGAGGGAGATGGAGACCGGCATCGCCTCCAGCACCAGGTCCACGACCCGGCGGTCGCGGAAGAAGCTCTTGCCGAAATCGAATTGCACGTAATCGGCCAGCATCTTGAAGAAGCGCTCATGGGCGGGGCGGTCGAAGCCGTAGCGTTTTTCCAGATCCTTGATGAACTGGGGGTCGAGCCCCTGCGACCCGCGATAGCGGCTTGAGGTGCCGTCCGCCCGGGCGGTCTGACGTCCCTCGGTGCCGGGAGCGACGTCGCCGCTGGTGGTGCCGCCGATGCGCGCGGTGGCGGCGATGTCGGTGCCGGTGATCTGGGCGATCAGTTGCTCGACCGGACCGCCGGGGGCGAATTGGATGATCGCGAAGTTGATCACCATGATGCCGAACAGGGTGGGCACGATCAGCAGCAGGCGGCGGATGATATAGGCGATCATCGGCCCGCCCCCGTGCCGGCACCCTCGGTTTCCGCTTTCAGGTTGCTGCGCCCCGCCCTGATCCGTGCCGCCTTGTCCTTGTCGAACCACCAGAGATCGATCGACGTGCCTTGCAGCGGCACCTTGGGCGGACGGCCGAACTTGTCCCAGTAAACGTAGCGGTCGGCCTTGATATGCCAGTTGGGGATGACGTAATGGCCCCACAGCAGGACCCGGTCGAGCGCTCGGGTGCGGGCGACCAGGGACCTGCGGTCGGGCGCGGCGATCAGTTTCTCGATCAGTTCGTCAATTGCCTTGCTTTTGATGCCTGCGCGGTTGCGCCCGCCCTTGATATCGGCGTTGCGCGAATTCCAGTAGCTGCGCTGCTCATTGCCGGGGGACAGCGACTGGCCCCAGCCTCCGACGATCATGTCGAAATCGAAGGCGCGCACCCGGTTCTGATACTGAGAGGTGTCGACCGTGCGCATGCTGGCCTCGATGCCAAGCCGCCGCAGGTTGTAGATGAAGGGTCCGACGACCCGTTGGAAGGCGGGGGACAGCAAAAGCACCTCGAATTTCATCGGGCGGCCCGATTTTTCCTCCACCAACTTGCCGTTGCGCACCACCCAGCCGGCGCTCTTCAGGATCTCCAGCGCCTTCAGGAGATTGGCGCGCAGCTTGGCGTTGGTCCCGCCGTCGGGCGGTTCGTAGGACTTGGTGAAGACCTCATCCGGGATTTGGCCGCGGTAGGGTTCCAGCAATTTCAGTTCCTCTGCGCTCGGCAGACCGCGGGAAGCGAGCTCGGAATTGGAGAAATAGCTCTTGGTCCGGGCATAGGCGCCGAAGAACAGGTTGCGGTTCGACCATTCGAAATCGAAGGCATGGGCCAGCGCCCAACGCACGCGCCGGTCGCGGAACATCCAGCGGCGCGTGTTAAGGACGAAACCCTGCATGCCGGTGCCGCGCTGATGCGAGAACAAGGTCTTGATCAGAAGGCCCTGGCGGACGGCGGGAGAATCATAGGCGGTCGCCCAGTCCTTGGAGTTGTTCTCCTGCCGCAGGTCGAACTCGCCCTTCTTCAGCGCCTCGATGGCGACGGTGGAATCCCGATAGTAATCGTAGCGGATGATGTCGAAATTGCTCTGCCCTTTGTTGATGGCCAGATCCTTGGCCCAATAGTCCTTGACCCGCTCATAGGTGATCGAGCGGCCGGGCTCGACCTCCTTGATCCTGTAGGCGCCGCTGGCCAGCGGCGGGGTCAAGGTGACCCGGTCGAATTCCTTGTCCTTCCAATAATGGGCCGGCAGCACGGGAAGCTGGCCGAGGATCAGCGGCAATTCGCGGTTGTCGCCCGGCTTGAAGGTGAATTTGATCCTGCGAGGGCCGAGCTTCTCGACCTTGGCGACGGAGCCGAAATAGAAGCGGTAGAACGGATGGCCCTTCTTGATCAAAGTGTTGAACGAGAATTCCACATCCTCGGTCGTTATCGGGTGACCGTCATGGAAGCGCGCTTCGGGCCGCAGGGTGAAGGTCACCCAGGACCGGTCCGGCGGCGTTTCGATCGATTTGGCGATCAGGCCA
>JAHEKA010000498.1 GCA_024638585.1 Rhodospirillales bacterium | reverse complement strand
GGCAAATCCGGAAACGCGCGCGATTCCTGAGCCCTGAGTGCGCCCGTTCCTACACACAGAGACATGATCGCGACCACCAGCAAAGTGCAATGTTTCACCGTCGACGATTCCAGAGATTCTTGCCCACCCCATACCAGTTATAGCCATCTTAGCCATATAAACGGCCCCTAGGATTGCAAAATCTATCGCCATTGAGAAAGGCCCAGGGCGTGATCGATCTTTTACCGGCCTTCGGCTATCCCCCTACAAGGCCGAAGCTGATGTCCACCTTGGGTCAGAAGCGGTCATCGGGTTAAGGGAAATCCAAAGGCCCAACTCGGAGTGCGGAGAAAATTCAGACCTTGAAGACAAGCTATTGATTTGAATAGGGCCCTTATTCGGGCTCTATGTCTGAAAACTCCCAGAGCTCTGCCAATCTCCGAATTCTCTCAATCACCGGGCCTGGGGTTCGAGCCCCCAATCGCCCCCCACTTTTTGAGGGCTCGGAGGTAGAATTCTTGGAGCCTTTTGTAAACTTGTTTCGACTGAGCAACCGGGAGCTCTAATCGGTGCTGAGCGATGAAGCGGCCTTGCTTGCCTGGCGCGTAAAGCGGCGGAAGCTGACAGTTCCCAGCGGCCCGAGCGATGTTCGGACGCAAGCGGTTTCCCGCGCCTCCAATAGATCCAAAACCTACGCGTCCTAAACCCGTTTCCAATGCAGCGGTACCTTCTCGTGGCGTTTTCACCGGTTGGTCCGGCGATTAGCTGGTGCCCGCTCCTAGCCTTAATTGGAAATACGGGCCGAAAGTGTCCCCGGCGATGTGGGCGACATTCTCTTTTCTCCGACGAATGGCAATTCACTTTCGTCAAGATGACAGTTTAAATAAGCGCGCAACGTTCCTTCAGCCATTTCTTTGGGATATGGGGGAAGCATATGGCCACGAATTCCCAATTGTCGGTTCTGCTCCGGAGCACTGCTTTGTTCGGTGTTCTCATGTTTTCCTCTTCGGCGTTGGCGCAGTCAGTGCCGACCTGCGAGGGGAAGCCGGCGACGATCTACGTCCTGAACGGCAAGATCGTCGGCGGTCCGGACGACGGTAAGGCGTATACCGGTACCCTGCGTGGTACCAATGGCGATGACGTGATGGTCGGTACCAGCGGCGCGGATCGGATTTTCGGTAGCCGGGGCAACGACACCATCTGTGCCGGCGAAGGGGACGACACTGTGGTTGGTGGCCCGGGCGACGATTTTATCGATGCCGGTTCGGGCAACGATTCGGTTGATGCAGGAGGGGGCGATGACCTTATCGACGGTGGCCTTGGCAACGACTGGATTCAGGGTGGACCGGGCAGGGACCGGATTGATGGCGGACCGGGCAGGGACCGGATTGATGGCGGACCGGGCAGGGACCGGATTGATGGCGGACCGGGCGATGACACAATTCGGGGCGGCCCGGGGCGCGACCAGATAGAAGGTGGTCCGGGCGATGACGGAATCGAGGAAGACTAAGCAAGCGGCAGCGGCACCGTCGTTCAAGACCTGCTCTCGAGTTCTGTAAGCAAACGAAGCCTGGGGGCCTGCTGTGGCGCCACCTGCGCTGAGGTTTCCCCCCGATCGCCCCCTATCTTTTCAAAGGCTTAGAGGAATTCCCTCTAAGCCTTGTCTCTTTTCCGCCCCATCCGGGCCCGCGCCGTGTCGAATTCGGAAAATCGGCGCTGGTTGTGGAGGCTGCCTGGCGCGCCTCCCGGGGATTTCCCATTCTGGCGGCTCACGAAGACCATGTCCTCGGAAAGCCACAAGCGGACATCACCCGTTTTCATTGGCCATCCATTGATCTGCTGGAATAAGGTCAATGAGGAACATGGCCGGCGAGGACGCCAACGACATGCGCGATCATGTTGCGTGGGCCGGCGGCCCCCGTGATGTGCAGGGAATAGCCGGGTCCGGGGTAACGCGTCGGGAAACCGGAAGAGAGAAAAATCCAAGGAGAGACGATATGGCCAAGCGCCAAGTCCTGACGATCCCGGGGGTGCCCCATCATTCAAATCCGATTCCCCACGGGGCGAAGATCGGCAATATGGTTTATTCGTCCGCCATCAGTGGCGCCGATCCCGATACTGGGGAGCTCCCCGAAGACGCCGAGGCCCAGGCCTGGAACACGTTCAAGAATATCCGCCTGTTGATGGCCGAAGCCGGCGGCACGGTAGACGACATCATCAAATTTTCCGTGTCGCTGCGCGACGAGGCGGCACGAAAGTTCGTCAACGAAGCCTGGCTCGATATGTATCCGGATGAAAACAACCGGCCGGCGCGCCACACCCAGGACGCCAAGATCAACCCCCGCTACTTTGTGCAAATAGAAGTGATCGCGGTTTTGGGCGAAACCTGACAGCTGCATCTCACGCCTCTCTAATTGAAAACCCAAAAGGAACCTCGTCCATGGACCCGAAATTCCGCGTCTGCGTGCCGCCTGATCCCAATCCTAAGACGCCCAAGCTGAAGGCACCGCCAGGAACGTGCGATACTCATTGTCATATCTTCGGACCGCCCCACGAATTCCCCTATTCCGAGGAGCGGCGCTACACTGCCCCGGCGGCTCCGGTCGAGCATTACCTGCTGGTTCTCGACGCCATCGGTGTCGATCGCGGCATCGTCGTGCAGCCCAATGTCCATGCCACCGATAACCGGGTGTCACTGGACGCCATCG
>JAHEKA010000044.1 GCA_024638585.1 Rhodospirillales bacterium | reverse complement strand
GCGCCATGCAGTTGGTGCGCGCGCCCAAGCAGTTCGATGTGATCGTCACCGACAACCTTTTCGGCGACCTGCTGTCCGATTGCGCGGCGATGCTGACGGGCTCGCTCGGCATGCTGCCGTCAGCCTCCCTCGGTGCGGCGGATGAGACCGGGCGGCGCAAGGCGCTTTATGAGCCGGTGCACGGCTCGGCCCCGGATATCGCCGGGGAGAACAAGGCCAATCCGCTGGCGACCATCCTGTCCTACGCCATGATGCTGCGCTATTCCTTCGACTTGGGCTCCGAGGCGGACCTGTTGGAGAACGCGGTCAAAACCGTGCTCGACAAGGGCCTGCGCACCCCCGACATCATGCAGGACGGCAAGGAGCTGATCTCCACCACCGACATGGGCCAGGCCGTGGTCGACGAAATGTCGGCGCTCGCCAAGTAAGGAGCGGCCCCCGCGCGACCGTGTCGCGGTCTTCGGTCACACGAAAACCCAACCGGGTCCGCCCAAGCGGCCGGCGCGTTTCGCGCCGCCAAAAAATCGCTAGACACAGCCCGCACGTATAGCAAGAGCACAGCGTTCCGCTGCGCGGACACGAACGCGCGCCGCGCATTCTCCTCCGTTGCCACGCCCCCTAATTTTCTTGCCTCGCTCTTTGCTGCAATGCAACATGGTCGGGCTGCCTGTCGGTTTTCAGCCTTCCGGCAGTCACAGAACAGCAAATTTCTGGAGGGGTCATGTTAAAGGAATTCAAGGAATTCGCGATGCGCGGCAATGTCATCGACATGGCCGTCGGCATCATTATCGGCGCCGCGTTCGGAAAGATCGTCTCGTCTTTTGTCAAAGACATCGTCATGCCACCCATCGGAAAGATCACCGGCGGGGTGGATTTTACCGAGCTCTACATCAACCTCTCCGGGGGGAATTTCGCCAGTCTTGAAGCGGCGAAGAAAGCCGGAGCGGCCACCATCAATTACGGACTTTTCATCAATACCGTGGTTGATTTCGTCATCGTCGCCTTCGCGATTTTCATCGTCATCAAGCAGATCAACCGCCTCAAGAAGGAGCCGGCACCTGCCGATCCTACGACCAAGAAATGTCCGCACTGCATTTCCGAAATTCCCATCGCTGCAACCAAATGCGCCCACTGTACGGCCGACATTCCCGCAGCGGCAGCCGAAACTTAACAGGAGATTTCTCGTTGCTTGGGTTGGCGGGCCTTGCAGAATCGGGCCCGCCGACCCATATCCTCCCCCGTCGCACAGGTCGACCTTTTTAAAGGTATGAAGGGTTGAGGGTCTAATGACGGACAGCAACACAAAGGAAGAATTTGTCTTTCAGACCGAGGTTGGCCGGTTGCTCGATATCGTCGCCGGCTCGCTCTATTCCAATCGCGAGATTTTCCTCCGCGAGTTGATCTCCAATGCGTCGGATGCTTGCGACAAATTGCGCCACGCGGCGCTGACGGCGCCTTCGCTGACCGAGGGCGATCCCGGTTTCCGGATCGGACTGGCGCTGGATGCCAAGGCCAAGACCGTCAGCGTATCGGACAACGGCATCGGCATGAGCCATGATGACCTGTTGGAGACGCTCGGCACCATCGCCAAGTCGGGCACCGGCGCGTTCCTCGACCAGCTCGGCGATGACGACAAACAGAATTTCAGCCTGATCGGGCAGTTCGGCGTCGGTTTCTATTCCGCCTTCATGGTGGCCGACCGGGTCGATGTGGTCACGCGCAAGGCCGGAGAGGATGAGGCCTGGCTGTGGTCGTCGGACGGCAAGGGCGCCTTCACGATCGAGCCCGCCACCCGCGACGAACGCGGCACCACCGTGACCCTGCATATCAAGAAGGACGCCAAGGAGTTCCTCGAAGACGCCCGCCTGCGCCACATCGTCGCGACCTATTCGGACCATGTGGGGTTCCCGGTCACGTTCGGGGAGGAAACGCTGAACGCGGCGTCGGCCATCTGGGCGCGGGCGCCCAAGGACGTGACCGCCGAACAACACACCGAGTTCTATCACCACTCGGCCCATGCCTTCGATGAGCCCTGGCTGACCATCCACAACCGGGTGGAAGGCGTGCTGAGCTATATCAACCTGCTCTACGTGCCCTCGACCCAGCCCTTCGACCTGTTCAACGCCGAACGCAAGGGCCATGTGAAGCTCTACGTGAACCGGGTCTTCATCACCGAGGATCCGGAAGGGTTGCTGCCGTCCTATCTGCGCTTCCTGCGCGGCGTCGTCGATTCCGAGGACCTGTCTCTCAATATTTCGCGCGAGATGCTGCAGACCGACCCCAAGCTCGCCAAGATCAGGCAGGGCCTCGTGCGCCGGGTGCTGGGCGAGCTCAAGAAGAAGGCGGACAAGGCGCCCGACGAGTACGCGACCTTCTGGCGAAACTTCGGCGCGGTACTGAAGGAAGGGCTGGTCGAGGACGGGCCGACCCAGGAAAAGATCCTCGAGGTCTGCCGCTTCGCCTCGACCGCGGCCGATGGCCTCACCAGCCTGGAGGATTACGCGAGCCGCATGAAAGAAGGCCAGGAGGCGATCTATTACATCATCGGTGAGGATGCCGCCCAGGTCGCCAATTCACCGCAATTGGAAGGGTTCCGGGCCAAGGACGTAGAGGTGCTGCTGCTGTCCGATCCGGTCGACGATTTCTGGGTTCAACACGTCCCGTCCTTCAAGGACAAGCCCTTGAAATCGATCACCCGGGGTGGGTCCGACCTCGATGCCATAGCCGGTGAAGAATCGTCCGGCGATGAGGCGCCCGCAAGCGCGGATGCCGATCTTTCCGACCTCATCGCTGTCCTCAAGGTGGAACTGGGGGACGCGGTCAAGGATGTCCGGCCCTCCAAACGCCTGACCGACAGCCCCGTCTGCCTGGTCGCCGATGAGGGGGATATGGATGTCAGCCTCGAGCGCCTGCTGAGGCGCCATGGGCAAATGGCCGAAGGCCTCGCGCGGGTGCTGGAGCTCAACCCCGATCACGACATCATCAAGAAGCTTGTCCTCCGGGCCAAGGCGGAGGGCGCGGCCAATGATGACCTGCTCAAGGATGCGGCGCACCTGCTGCTCGATCAGGCGCGCATCGCCGATGGCGATTCGCCGCCCGACGCCGCCGCCTTCGCCCGGCGGCTCAACGTGGTGCTGGGCTCGGCCCTCTAGGGCCGCAAATTCCGCTTTCCTGTGTCGGATCAGCGGGGCGCGCCCGCCTCGGCCTCTTTGCTGTGTCCTGACCTTTCCTGAACTCAGGATCTGTGGGGTCGGCAGCGTATTAACCAATTTAGAAATAAAGAATGATTTGTGATTTTCTCCGTCCGGGGGGCTTGAACCGCGCCGGCGTTGTCCTAGATCGACTGTCAGGACCGCCCCGGCGGGGCTTTCGGTTTGACGGAGGTCAACAATGCTAGAGCTGTTTGATAACGGAGATTTGGGATCGCGATCACTGCCGTTCGCCGACGGCACCTATTCGGACACGCTTCCACTGGTGCCATGCGACCCGGTCGGCGCCTTCAATTTCGCGCGCATCGCCCAGGATCGCTATTGTCTGACCCTGGCGGTGCCGGGGTTCGATGAGGAAGACATCGATGTCTCGGCAAAGTCAGGCTACCTGCGCATTTCCGGCGTTACCAGCCAAGTCGAGTGCGGCGGCGACGTTCTCCATTGCGGGCTCGATGGCAAGCTCGACATCACTTTCTTGATGACCCATCCGCTGGAAGTGGCTGAGTTTGAGGTTCGCAGCGGCCTGCTCCGCGTCATCCTCCGCGAACACCCCGGCGCCGGGGTTGAAACGGTTGTGCCGCCGCGCCTCGCGGGGGCCGAAGCACTCGTCCTCGCCGCGTAAAGCGTCGTCTGTCGTCCTGATCGGTCGGTTGGGCTGCGAGTGAAAAGGGGCCCTGGGGTCCGCTCGCCTGCCTGCCTTTACCCAGCCATACGAGAAGCCGGAAACTCTACGGTGACGGTGCTGCCGACCCCGGGTTCGCTCCGGAAATCGAGCCGGCCGCCGTGGAGTTCGGTCAAGTTCTTCGCCAGTGTGAGACCAAGGCCGGTGCCCTGATACTTGCGGCTCAGGGTACTGTCGATCTGGGTGAAAGGATTGAGGATGATGGGAATCTCATCGGACGCGACGCCGATACCGGTATCGGTGACCTGAAACGAATGGCCGGCGCCCGGTTCGCTCCAGGCCTTGATGGTGATCTTGCCGCCGCTGGGCGTGAACTTCACCGCGTTGGACAGTAGGTTGAGAAGGATCTGCTTGATCATGCGCTCATCGCCGCGCATGGGGGCGATCTTATCGGCGAGATCTTCGTCCAGACTAAGCCCCTCGTCGGCGGCCTGCCCCTTGACCATATTCACGCACGAAAGGACCAGGTTGGCCGGTTCCAGGACCTCCTCATTCAGGGTGACCTTGCCGACTTCCAGTTTCGAGAGATCGAGGATGTCGTTGATCAGGCCCAGCAGGTGTTGGCCCGCGGAATGGATGCCCTCGGTAAATTCCGAGTAGTCGAAGGTCCCCGCCGGACCCTTCAGCCCCTTCATCATCACTTCGGAGAAGCCGATGATCGCATTCAACGGCGTGCGCAGTTCATGGCTTACGTTTGCCAGGAACTCGGATTTGGCGCGGTTGGCAAACTCCGCTTGCTCCCTTGCATCGTTGATGACTTTTTCCGCCCGTTTGCGCTCCGAGATGTCGGCGACGATGGCGACGAACACCGGCGATGTTTCGGCGCTGGAGTATTGCAGTCGGACTTCCACCGGGTACCGGCTGCCGCCCTTGCGCTGGTGTTCGGTATCGAAGACCAGCTGCTCGATTTCACCGCGCAACAGAGGCTCGACCAGGGCCCTGAATTCTGTTTCGTGGATATCGGGCTTCACGTCCCATGGCGTCAGTTCGCTGATCTCTTCGCGTGTGTATCCGAGATTGTTGAGCGCTCCCTGGTTGACCTGGCTGAATCGGAAGGTCTTGGCATCGAACACGTAGATCTCGTTGAACGACGTGTCGAGAATGCGTCCCAGGCGCAGGCTTAGGGATTCGGCCTTTCGCTGCTCCGTGATATCGGTCACGGTCCGTATGTAGCCGCCATCCGGCGTCGGCGTGTGTTGAAAGGCATAGGATCGGCCATTGGGGAGGGTGCGTTGCTCAAGACGGGGCGCCTCAGACGCGCCCGCCAATCGCGTGATCCGCGCCTCGGTCGGGTTGGGTCCGTAATGTCCCTGCATCGCCCGATAATTCTGAATCTCGCGGCGGGTCATGCCGATCCGGAGGAAATCCGCGGGAAGATCCAGGATCTGGGCGTATTGAGGATTGAAGGCGATCAGCTCCTCATAGCGGTCGTAGACCGCGATCCCCTGGACCATGTTGCGAAAGGTCACCTCAAGGACCCGGGATTTCTCCGCAGCCTCCTGCTCCGCCCGTTTTCGTTCGGTGATCTCTTGATACATGCCGATGGTCGACACCGGACGCCCACGGTCATCGTAGACGGATTTGTAATTGATGGAGCACCAGATCACCTTGCCGTCTTTGCGGATAAAGCGCCGCTCGATCGTCTCGGTGTCCCTATCGCCGAAGGCAACGAACCGCATGCTGGTGGCTTCCGGATCGTCATCGGGGTGGGCGATGTCCCGCATGCGCATCTGACGCAGTTCATCCGTGGAATACCCCATCATGTCGCAAAGAGCCTGATTGTATTCACGGCCCTCGCCGTTGGCGCTTCTGATAAAAATGCCGATGCCGGCATTGTTGAAGGCGCCGCGGAATTTTTCCTCGCTGGCCCGTAATCTGCGTTCGGTGTCCTTTTGCTCGGTGATGTCCGTATAGGTGACGACGAAACCGCCTTCGCGCATCGGCTTGCGGTGATAGACGTAAGCCGTGCCGTTGGAAAGGGACCGTTCTTCGGTGCGTTCGGTTCTGATCGCCGCGCGTGCGATATGGTGGTTGACTTGTTCTTCGATGTTCCCGTCGCCATAAAACCCCGTCTCCGCGCGATGACGGATGATGTCGGCGATGGGCATGCCGGGCTTGAGAAAGTCAGGAGGGAAATCGAAGAAATCCGCGTATTGCTGGTTGAACGAAACCAGCCGCGCATCGGCGTCGAAGACGACGACGCCCTGAGCGATGGTTTGGATAATTTCATCCAGCAGCGCTGATTGATTCTCAAACGGCTCAATCAGCGTCGCGCGATTCACTTTTGCCAAGCTATCGACCCCGCAAACACCCGGCTCAACCAAAGGTGTTGACTTTCGACGACTGATTTCCACGAAAGGTAGGTGCCGAAAGTTAAGAATCAATTTACCAGTCGAGCGCCAAGGGCCGGCTCCGCCGGGGACAACCATCCCCGGCTCGGGGGCTACGGGTAGCGGCCGGTCCGAATTATCACGGCGTGGGGGCGTCTGGAAATCCTGCGCGCATGAAGATGACGATCTTCCAGATATGATCGCGTGAGAGCGACGTCTTGAAGGCGGGCATCGGCGTGCCGAAGGCTTTGCCGCCGTCGGCGATCGACCACAGCATGTATTCGTCGATCAGCATCGGCATCTGGATCATGTAAGCAAGAAGGGCCGGGGACGGGTTGAGAGAATTGGCCGCATTGCCGTCGCCCGTGCCCTTGGGCCCGTGGCAAATGCTGCAATTCTTGGTGAAGAGGTCGCGCCCTGCGGCGACGGTCCTGTCATCGGCCGCCAGGGGATTGCGTGCCCCGCGATAACGGGCCGGGGTGCCCTGGTGCATGAACCGCCAATGCCGGGCCATCCTTTGCTGCATGCCGGTTCCCATCCGGCCCGGGTCCCACATGTGGCGCTCCATCCAGCCCGGGTTCCATCGGTCCCATTGGCCGGAAGGCAGGCCTTGTTCCACCGTCTGCGCCACCGCCCCGCCGCCGGCCCATGGCCCGCCGATGGCGATAAGGAGCATGAGCGCCCCGCAAATAGTGGTCGTCCGCCGCGCCTTTCGTGGCTTCATGCTGGGTTACCCCCTGGGTCGCTTCTTCTGTTCCCGGGCGATCCCCCGCGCGAGGTGAACCCATCAACGCCTGGCGCCCGATGGAGCCCGCCCGTGCCCAGGAAAACCGGCCCTCTTATTCATGTAGGCAGGGCCGACGGCGAGACAAGGTCAGCTCAACCCACGCGCCGGCGCCGGGCGCGGCGCTGGAGCATGTTGAGCGCCTCGATCAGGGCGGAGAACGCCATGGCGGCGTAGATATAGCCTTTGGGCACATGGGCGCCGAAGCCATCGGCGATCAGGGTGGTGCCGATCAGCAACAGGAATCCCAGGGCCAGCATAACGATGGTGGGATTGGCATTGATGAACTCCGACAGGGGATCGGCGGCCAACAACATGACGGTCACCGCCACGACCACAGCCACCACCATGATCGGCAGGTGATCGGTCATGCCGACGGCGGTGATGATGCTGTCGATGGAGAACACCAGGTCCAGCACGAGAATCTGGCCGATCACGGCGGCGAAACTGGCAGCGCCCACGGTCGCGCCCGCCGGCTCGGGGCCCGTTTGGGGGTCGACCTTCTCGTGAATTTCCCGGGTCGCTTTCCATACCAGGAACAGCCCGCCCGCGATCAGGATCAGATCGCGCCATGAGAATCCCTCGCCGAACAGAGTGAAGATCGGGTCCGTCAGCTGAACGATAAAGGCGATGGTGCCCAGCAAGCCGAGGCGCAGGATCAACGCCGCGCCGATGCCGATCCGCCGGCCCCGGCTGCGGTGTTCCTCGGGAAGCTTGTTGGTCAGGATGGCGATGAAGATCAGGTTGTCGATTCCCAGGACGACCTCCATCACGATCAGGGTGGCGAGGGCGATCCAGGCTGTGGGGTCGGCGAGGAGGCTGATCAGGGTATCCATGGGGCACGCTCGGATGGTTGAGGTTGGGGGGCCATGCCGGGAAATCTAACGGCAACGGGCCCTGCAGGAAACGTCTTCCCCGCATCGGGGTTCTGGCGCCTCACGCCCTATGCCTAGATGTGGGGATCGCCGCACGGCACGCGCGGCGGCGAAGAACCCCGGCTCGGGGCGGGAGCAGATCGCGGGCGGGTGCCGGCCTAGGGCCTGATCACGGTTGCGCGGAAGCGCCTTTTTTCCGCTTCCTGATCCTTGCACGGGATCCCGTCCAATTCTTTCGTGCCGTCGTCGCTCAGGATGTGGATGCTGCCGTCGGGAGAGATGAACAGGGCCTCGGGGATCAAGCCTTCCAGGTTCAGGCCGGCAAGCGGCGCGGGCGGGGCGCTTTGCGACGGGCCAAGCCATCGAAACAGGCGAAAGGGTCCGCCGTTACCGGACGGCCCGGCGACGATCAGATAGTGATCATTGTTCCGTTCCATCGCGCGGATACCGAGGCCGCCCAGGGGCAGCTCCGTCAGCGCGCCGATCGCGGGCCTCTTGCCCCGGGCCACCTCTGCGGGGTTGGAGAGGGTAACAACCAGGGCCTTGCCTCCGGGGATCGGATTGCGAAATCCGATGAGAAGCGCTCCGCCGGGCGTTGCGGCGAGCCCCTCGATGTTGAGCCCGCCGTCGTCCTTCGGCGCGATTTCGGCCGCGTTCTCCAGATCGTAGCGCTTGAGGCGGGCGGTTGCCGATAGAACTTCCAACAGGTCCGCAAAGGCTTCGCCGGTGGGCACGACACTTGGTTTCCCGTCCTTGAAACTGATATCGGTCGCGAACAGGCGGCGCCGCGCGGGCCGGTAATTGCCCTCCCTGTTGGCGCCGTGTGAGGTGATCCAGTAGATCCGGTTGCCGATTCTTGCGGCGGCCTCGAGATCCATCTCGGGACGGTAAGGGTCCGGTTGTGCAAATTCGGACAGTTCGATGACCGAGACCGGGTCGGGAGAGCCGAACCGATAGACGCGAAGGGCGTTGTCTTCGTCATTGGCGACGATGAAATGGTCCGCGCCCAGGGAGACCGCGGCGGACGCATCGCATGTCCCGCGGTATTCGAATGTGGGCGGTTGGGCGTGGCTTGCGGCGGAAGAGAGCACCCAAGCTGCAACGAAAATACCGAAGACGTGAATCAGGCGGTCTGCGAATGGGGGCAATGCCCGGGCCTTGGCTGTGGTGCTGCACACATGGCGGGATCATATGGCGCAATCACAAGGTTTGGAATAGGCCTTCGCGCCATTGCACCGCCCGTGGCAAAGCAAAACCCGTCGGCGCTTATCGATCCCGTCGCGTCCGCCGAACCCGCCGGCGCGGGGGCTTGCCTTGGAGGATACGGTCATGGTTTTCGGGGTCGGAGAGGGCGGCGTGCAGCGACACGTTATCGAGCCGGCTGAGGTCCATGTATGCGCGGATGCGCCGGCAATGATCCGAATACCAATCAGCGAAGGCGAGAGCCGCGCGCCCGGCGCGAAGGGCCCAATCCTTCAATGATGATAGGGGCCAGTCCGTCCTGGCCCTGGGCTCGGGTGGCGCGTGGCTGTTTCCGGTCAATTCCATGGTCCCGTTCCTCCGTCGCTTTCTTGATGGAACGGAGACAGGCTAGGCCGCGGAGATACATAGAACAAATATATTGATAGACCTAAAGACATATGATTTAGATATGTCATATGGATCTTCGCCATCTCCGTTATTTCCTCGCCGTGGCCGAGGAAGGCCACATCACCCGCGCCGCCGAGCGTCTCGGCATTCAGCAGCCGCCCCTCAGCCAGCAGATCAAGGCGCTGGAGGCGGAGCTTGAGGTGCAGCTTTTCCGCCGCCTGCCGAGGGGGGTGGAACTCACCGACGCGGGCGAGGTGCTGCTGGCCGATGCGCGTCGCATCATGGCCGACGTGGAGGCGGCCCTCGCCCGGGTCCAGCGCACGGCGCGCGGCGAGCGCGGGCGGATCAATGTCGGCTTCACCAGCTCCGCGCCGTTCCATCCGTTCGTGCCCCGGGTGCTCAGCACCTTTCGCGAGGCCAACCCCCAGGTCGCGGTCACCCTGGAGGAGGGCGGCACCGCGGAGATGGTGGCGGATCTGCAGGCCGAACGCCTGGATGCGGCGTTCATCCGTTCGGCCATGCCCGATCATGCCGGCATCGCCGTGTTCGAACTGTTGGAGGAGCCGATGGTGGCGGCACTGCCCCGGCGCCATCCCCTGGCGCGGGGGCGGGGGCGGGGGCCGGGTCGGGGAAAACCGCCCTTGGCACTCACCGATCTGGCCGGCGAGCCTGTCATCCTCTACCGCCGTGCTTCTGGCCCGGGATTGTTCGATGCCATTATCGGCGCCTTCCATGCCGCCGGCACCGCGCCCAATATCGCCCAGGAAGCGCCGCGCATCACCGCCACCCTCAACTTGGTGGCGGCCGGACTGGGCGTCACCCTGGTGCCGCAATCGCTGTCTGCCATGCGGTTCGAAGGCGTGACCTACCGGCCGCTTGCCGAGACCCCGCGCCTCGCCGCACCGATCCGGCTCGCCTGTCGCATCAACGACCATTCCGCCGTTGCCCGCCGCTTCGTGGCGCTCGCCCGCCGCGCCGCGCGTGATCCGGCGTAGAGCCGCCGAAGGCCATCGCGCCCCTTGAACCGGGGCGCCAGACAGGGTAAGTCATCGGCGCGCAAAACGCGTCAAAACCAGGGACAGAGACCATGGGATATAAGGTTGCCGTCGTCGGCGCCACCGGCAATGTCGGCCGGGAGATGCTGCAGACCCTTTCGGAGCGGG
>JAHEKA010000497.1 GCA_024638585.1 Rhodospirillales bacterium | reverse complement strand
GCGGCGTCGGCGTCATGGGGGCCTCGCTCTATTCCGGCGGCTATGGCGGCATGAACCTGTGGGTCACCCTCTATGACACCGCCACCGGCAAGGTGCTGGCGATCCTGCATGGCTCTTACATCGGCCAGATGAAGACCGGGGCCACCGCGGCGATGGCGGCGAAACACCTGTCCCGCGCGGACTCCAAAACCGTCGGCATCCTGGGCTCCGCCGATCAGGCCCGCACCCAGCTGATGGGCCTGGCGGCGGTGCGCGACATCGAAACCGCCCTGATCTACAGCCCGAACCGCGCACACCTGGACGCATATGTCGAATGGGCGCGCGAGGCCCTTCCCGGGATCGACACCCAGGCGGCAAACAGCGCCGAAGAGGCGGTGCGCGCCGCCGATATCCTGGTGACCGTCACCAACGCCCATGAACCGATCCTCGACGGCGAGTGGATCGGCCCCGGGACCCATTGCTCCATCATCGGGGCGCACTACCCCAAGCGCCGTGAGATCGACACGGCGACGCTCCTGAAGGGCCGGGTCATCGTCGACGATCTCGACCAGGCGTTCCATGAGAAGGGCGAGATCCTGATTCCCCTTGAAGCGGGGGAAATTACCCGCGACCATGTCAAAGGTTCGATCGGCGAGGTGATCGTCGGCAAGGTGCCGGGACGCACTTCCGAGGATGAGATCACCATGTTCCTGTCCGGCGGAACCGCGCTGGAATACATGGGGGTCTCGGCGATGCTGCACAAGAAAGCCGCCGCCGCCGGCATCGGCCAGGAACTGGACTACGAAGAACGGCGCTGAGCCGCGCAAGGGATGGGGGTGCAACCGCAAGCCTGAAGGAGGGCCGCGGAATGACGTATCGACCGCGCGTGATGATCTGGGCCTTGGTGGGCCTCCTGGGGTTCGCCTTCGCCCTGGTCGCGCACCTTCCGGTCCGCGCCGCCGACCTTCAGGTGGATCTGGAACTGGTTCTGGCGGCGGACGTGTCGGGCTCCATGGACGATCACGAGCTCGCCCTGCAACGCCAAGGCTATCTCAAGGCCTTGACCAACCCCCGGGTGATCAAGGCGATCCGCTCCGGCCAGCATCGGCGCATCGCCGTCGCCTTCGTCGAATGGGCGGGCCCCCATTGGCAGAACCTGGTGGCCAACTGGACGCTGGTCTACGACGACGCCTCGGCCCGGGCCTTCGCCGACAAGATTGCCGAATCGCCGGTCGGCAATGAATCGCGTACCTCGATCTCCACCGTGATCGATTTCGTCGCTCCGATGTTCAAGAACAACGGCTACAAAGGCACCCGCCAGGTGATCGACATCTCCGGCGACGGGCCCAACAACCGGGGACGGTCGGTGATCGCGGCCCGGGACGAGGCGCTGGCGCTGGGCCTCACCATCAACGGCCTGCCGATCATCAACGACCGGCCCAACCCCTGGGGCGGCCCGCCGTCGCTGAATCTCGATATCTATTACGAAGAGAACGTCATCGGTGGGCCCGGCGCCTTCATGATCCCGGTCACCGGCATGAAGAACTTCGCCCAGGCGATCCTGTCCAAGCTGATCCGCGAAATCGCAGGCCGGGACGCCCAGGAACCCGGATCGGGACCGAAGACGCCGCCCCAGACCACGCCCAAGACCGAAGCGGCCCGCCTGACAGATTGAAGACGGGCACGCCTCCTTCGCCCCCGAAAGCGTTTGTGAATCAAAGGCCTGTTCACGGCGCGTTGTGGCCCGGACAGACATTCCACCAATCAGTTACCGCCATGAAATCAGCGCATTCTGGTGGCTGACCTCCCTACCCAGGGCCGTTGGCCTTGGAAGGCTGTTCGCTGCCGGAGAACGCGTCACCCGAGAACGCATCAAAGGAGGCCGCAGCCCGGACCCGCCCGGGTTTACAGGGTGGGGCGGTGCAACTACTCTTTTGAGATCATATCGGAGTGAACCCATGCCAGGCCTCGAAGAGCTTCCCGCCAAGGACTGGGGCAAAGCTGCCTCGTCGGTGATCAAACCGGTGCTGCTGTCGAGGGGCACGCTCGAATCGGTCGACCTCGCCAGGACCCGGCTGCTATGCGAGGAGGTGCTCGGTTTCGAGTGCGCCCAACCGCACCCCGTCCGCCTGGTGCTGCGCCATCGCAGCGACCGGCCCGGCAGCACCTATTGGGTGCTCGAGGTTCAGGCCGTTCCCGAAGTGCGGACGCCCCAACAGGCGACTAATCACTGGGGCATCTGGGTTCACGGCCGTTCGGCGGTCGACGACGCCTATGCGCTGCTTGACGCAAACAAGGAAAAATACGGGTTGCTGCGTGTCCAGAATCCGCGCCAGACCCATACCGACGGGCGCGATTACAGTTTCTATTTCGAAGACATCAGCCATGTCTGGTGGGAAATCGGCGAATATCCCGACGAGGATGAATTCATGGATCTGTTCGGCCATGGCGACTGGGACCAGCGGGACGGGAACGGGACATGAGCGGACGTAAACCTTTGATCTACGGCACGGTCTTTTCGCACGGCACCATGGACACCAGGAACCCTGAGAAGACACAGCGTTTTCTGCAGGAGTTCCTGGGCGTGCGCAGCGTGCGCAAAAGCAAGGGCACCCAGTATGTCTGGCTCGGCGGACGGTGGATCATCGCCTGCCTCAGGGTCGGCAAGAAGATCCCGCCGCGTCAGGGCGAGGGCTTTCGGTTCGGCCTCCTGATGGCA
>JAHEKA010000496.1 GCA_024638585.1 Rhodospirillales bacterium | reverse complement strand
GTGACCTCGTCCTCGCGCCAGCGCAGCTTCTGCTCGGTCGATTGGGACATGGGCGGCACGTTTTCGGTATCGACCGCGTCGAGCTGCTCGATCCAACCGAGGATGTTGGAGAGCTCCTTGGCGAGGCCGTCAAGTTCGTCTTCGGGCACCCGGATGCGCGCGAGCGCGGCGATGCGGGCGACGGTGGCTTTATCCAGCGACATCTGTAATAAGTGTCCCAGCAGGTGGAAACGGACCCGGCGCGAAGGCCGGAAACCCGCGGAAACCCTCGACTTTCAAGGCCTTCAGAAGGCGGGCACGTTACCATCGGCCATGACCATCCGCAAGCCCAGAGAACTCGCCCGGGACCTCGCCCGGGGCGCGCGCATCCTCGGCCTCGATCTCGGCACCCGCACCCTGGGCCTGGCGCTCTCCGACGTCGGACGCACTCTCGCAACACCCTATGACACCATCAAACGCACCAAGCTGGCCGCCGACCTCGACCGGCTCGAATCCATCATCGCCAAGGAGGGCATCGGCGCCCTGGTGCTGGGCCTGCCGGTCAACATGGACGGCAGCGAGGGCCCGCGCTGCCAGGCGACCCGCCAGTTCGCGACCGACCTTTTGAAACGCATCGACCTGCCGCTGGCCTTTTGGGACGAGCGCTTGTCGACCCGCGCGGCGGAAGCGGCGCTGTTGGAGGCCGATACCTCGCGCCGGCGCCGGGCCCAAGTGATCGACAAGGTGGCGGCGGCGGTGATCCTCCAGGGCTTCCTCGATTTCGCGGCCCGCAACCCGCCCGAGGCACCCGGCTGATGGCGACGGCGTTCGGCGCCCTGGCGCCGGTCTTCGCCCTGGTGGCGCTGGGTTTCATCCTGCGCAAGATCGGCTTTCCCCAGCCCGGCTTCTGGCCGGTGGCGGAGAAGCTCACCTATTTCGTGCTGTTCCCGGCACTGCTGTTCGAAAGCCTCGCCAATGCCCGGATCGAACCGGCCGTCGCCGGCCCCATGGCCGCCGCGCTGGCCGGCGGCGTGCTGGCAATGGCGACCCTGGCGCTCGTCATGCGGCCGGTCTTCGGCCTGAGCGGGCCGGGGTTCACCTCTTTGTTCCAGGGCGCCATCCGGCCCAACACCTATGTCGGCATCGCCGTGGCGCTCGGCGTCTGGGGCGAGAGCGGCGTGGCGCTGTGCGCCATCGGCATCGCCGCCGTGGTGCCGTTGGTGAACGTGCTGTGCGTCGCGGTGCTGGCCAGGCTCGGCGCGGGCCAGGCGCCGGGGGCCGTGCCGTTCATCAAGGCGGTGATCGGCAACCCGCTGATCCTGGCCTGCGCCGGCGGCGGGTTGGCCAATGCCCTGGGTCTGACACTGCCAATGGTGATGTCCGAGACGCTCTCGCTGATGGGCAAGGGGGCGCTGCTGCTGGGCCTGATGGCGGTCGGCGCGATGTTGGAACTGGACCGGCTCAAAGGGGATATCACGGCGCTGGGGGTGATATCGCTCGCCAAGCTCGCCGCGATCCCCGGCCTCACGGCGCTGGGCGCGGTGGCTCTGGGGGTCGACGGTGAGGCCTTCGGCGTCGCGGTGGTGTATGCCGGGCTGCCGGTATCGGCCTCGTCCTATGTGCTGGCCAGCCAGATGGGCGGCGACAAGGCGCTGATGGCCGGCGCCGTGACCGCGACGACGCTGCTGGCGGTGTTCAGCCTGCCGGTGATCCTGTGGCTGGTGGGCGCCGGGGCTTCCTGACGCCCCGCCTCAGGTCCCCGCCCGTTCCGCGCCGTCGCCTTCGTCCCGGAGCGATTCGACCAAGGCCTTGGCGGCGGTGAGGTCGAGGCCGTGGACCTGCCGGGCGGCGATGATCGCCGACATGGTCTCCCCTGCCTGGGCCAGGACCCGGATATGATCCTCCTGCTCCGCTTGGCTCATGGCGTCGAAATCCCGAGGCGCGATCTCCTCGGCCAGTGCGACCGAATAGAGCGCGCGCAAGCGGTCTGTCACCGTCTGGGGCCGCATCAGGGCGAGGCGCAGGGAGCCCTCGCGCGTCAGCGTCACCGGCATGTCCTTGGCATGCCAGCCGGGCCCATCGCGGCGCGCGTATTCGGCCGCCAGCGCATCGGCGATGGCCTGGGTGTCGGGCCGCCTGAGGCCGATCTCCAGCCAGCGTGCCTTGCGCCGGGAGGACAAGCCGCCGTCACCGTCGGAGACGGCGAGGGTTTCGGTGTGGGCCTTGATGAAGGAAACCTCGCGCCGGTCGAAGGACAGCACCGTCGGCACGTCGGCAGCGAAATGGCCGTTGAGATAGGAGCGGTAGCGAAGATAGAGCCCATCGGTTGACCAGCGCAGGCGCCAATTGCCGGACTTGCGGCTGGCGATGAACGATCTCAGGGCGAAGCGGGCGATGAAAACCAGCAAGGCGGCAAGGGGCCCCGCGATCCAATAGACCCAGGCCGCCTGCGTGCCACCCTCCAGGGCCGGCCAGACGAGCATCGCCGCCGCCACCCCGGACAGGGCCAACCCCACCGCCAGGCCCGACCACTCGGTTTCCCCATAGGATTGAACCGCGGGCGGGCCCGGGACCTCGTCGTCACGCAGCAGCTTCATGGCTCCTCATCTCCGCATGCCGGCGCGGACGGGACGCGCCGGGCCTCTCATTCTATGGGGAAAGGGGTTGAAAATCAGTTACTTGGCATAGGTCTCCGGTTCCGCGGCTGGGAGGCACGGTGGGGCTTGG
>JAHEKA010000495.1 GCA_024638585.1 Rhodospirillales bacterium | reverse complement strand
TCACTCCAGAGCGAAGCACGACCAGGCATCACCGGTGCAATAGTCCCGTTTCCCGGCGGCTTGGGCCGTGTCCCAAGCTATCTGGTCAATGATGGGCCCATACCAAAGCGACGGATTGGTGTTTCCGGCCCGAATGGGGGTGGTCCGGGTGCCGAGAGACGGGCGCAGAAATGCGTGATATTGTGCGACAGGTCTGGCGGGGGAGGCTTGTCTGCGTGGTCCCGTCTAAAGGAAACCTATTTGAACCGGCCTTCTAAAAAGAACACACGGCCGGGATGAAGAAGGGAGTCTTGAAATGTTTAAGTGGAATTCTTCTGCCGTAACGGCACTGGTCATGTCGCTTGCGATGGGCACGGGTGCGTCGGCCGCCGATCTGCCCAAGGCGACCCAAAAAGCGCTCGCCAAATTGAAGCTCGATGCCTCGATCCTTAAGGGGCTCGATAAGGAACTCGAGATGCCCAAGGCGTGGTTCGACGGCGCCGCCAAGGAAGACGGCGCCATCATCCTCGGCACCTGGCGGGACCGTGAGTTCCTTCGCATGGCGGCCCCGTTCAAGGCCCGCTATCCGAACGTCAAGATCAACTATCACCGCACCGGCACCCGGGCGCGGGGCATGAAGGTGTTGGTCGCGGCGCGCGAAGGCCGGATCATCGCCGACGTGACGACCTCCTTCGCCGATGTCTACCCCCAATTCAAGAAGATGGGGGCGCTCGCCGATCTGCGCCAATTGCCGAACGTAAAGAACCTGGTACCTGGGAATGTCGCCCCCGACGGCACCTGGGCCGCCTTCAAGGTGTCGATCCGTTGCATGACCTACAACAAGGACCTGGTCAAGGAAGCCGACCTGCCCAAGACGTGGGACGATTTGCTGACCAATCCGCGCTGGCGCGGCGGCAAGCTCGCTCTGTCCAATCACCCGGGCGCGTGGTTGCTGGCACTTTGGACGGCCAAGGGCGAGAAATGGGGGCAGGACTTCACCCGCCGCCTGTTCACCGAGGTGGACCCCCAGCAGCGCAAAGAGGGCATGTCGGCGAGCACCGCGCTGACCGTCGCCGGCGAGTTCCACGCCAACATTCCAGGAAACGAACGGCGGGCCAAGGTCTATAAGGAAAAGGGCGCACCGGTGGGCTACCACTGCCCGATTCCGGCCACCTACACCCGGTCGCAAATCGGCATGCTCGAAAAGGCCAAGAACAAGAACAGCGCAAGTATCTTCGTCAACTGGCTGCTGAGCCGTGAGGGGCAGATCCTTCAATACGTCCATTCCTACTCGATACCGAGTCACAAGGACCTGCAACTGTCGCAGTTCATTCCCTTCGCCGAAACCGTCATGGGCAAGCAGAGCGTCACCCGCGACGACAATATGATTGGGAGTGACCTCCACAAGGCGATGTCGAAGTCGTGGAAATCCTACTGGACGAAGCCGGTGGGCAAGGGCCGCAAGCGCGGCAAGAAGCGCAAGGGCAAGCGCAAAAAGAACCAGTAATCGGGGAAGGTCGGCCTGGCAATGCCCTCTCGGGGGCGCTGCCGGGCCGCGTCTCTGCTAGGCCACGATATCGAGCAGCACGCCGTCGGGATCGGCGATGTGCAAGGAGCCGAGGCTTGTGCGCTGGAGCAGTTCCAGCCGCGCCTTGCCCTCGGGCCCCTGGCCGAAAGGCGCCGGCGTGAGCAGCGGGTTGCCGTCGCCCACGGTCTGGACGTCGTCTTTGAACTTGGCCATGTCCTCGACCTTGAAGCCGATATATTCCATCCCCGGCCCGACGATGTCCGTTTCGGCATAGTCCTTGATGCTCCACGGCAGGAAAATCAGGGTCACCCGGCCGTCGGTGACGCCGTAGGCATTTTCAATCGGCAGGTTGGCGAGGTTCAGGTCGAACATTTCCACGTAGAATTCGGCACAAGCCTCCGCGTTCAAGGTGCGAATGCCGATGTGGCTGATCGTCCGCTCCGCCTGCCAGTCGTTGTGGGTATAGATGTCTTTCAGGTTTTCGCCCCTCGCCGGAGCCAGATCGAAAACATTGCCGTCCGGATCGTGGGTCGCGAATGCCACGAACGGGCGCGTGCTGGGGCGGACCAGAACCTCGACCTCCGGGCGCTTTTCTTGGATGCGGGCCGTGGTCGCCTCAAGGTCATCCACCTGGATGCCGAAGTGATCAAGCCGTCCGGGACGTCCGGCCCGGCGCGAGTTGATATTCATGCCGACATAACCGTCACCGATGGAAACGGCGCGGGCCGGCCGTGCCCTGGGCGAGCCCTGCATGCCGAACATGGACTGGTAGAACCTGGATTCGAGCGCGTAATTCCCGCTCATGATCGCAACGTGATTGATCTTCGACGCCATCGACAGGTCCTTTCCCGAGGGCTGAGCGACGGCGCCAGTTGCGTGGCGCCGGGTTCGTCCCCGTCGGGCCCTTGACCCGACCCCCCTCGTTTCAGGCGGGGGGCAAGGCTTGACTTGGTGCCCAGGCACCGCCAAAGAATAAAGTATAGAGGATTCGACGGACAGGTGCGATGAACGCCAGGTTCAATCACCTCACCATCGTGAGTGAGGACAATTACGCTCTTGGACGTTTCTACGAGGGCTTCTTTCACATGCGGCCGACGGGGGCGGGCGGCCCCACCGACGATGTGCATATCGGCGACGGATATATCGGCCTCAACATCAAGCCGCGCCTGTCCGGCCATCCCGCGCAGCTCGACCGGTTCGGCATC
>JAHEKA010000494.1 GCA_024638585.1 Rhodospirillales bacterium | reverse complement strand
CCGTTCCTGGCCACCCTGCGCAAGAAAGACAAGAAGGCCTTCAAGAGAGTGGCCCACGCAATCCGCGAGGACGGTGGGTTCATCGAAGCCGGCGAGAACGACAACCTGATCGTCCAGAAGCTGGAAGCCAATCCGGCGGCGCTGGGCATCTTCGGGTTCAGCTTCCTGGACCAGAATAAGGACAAGGTCCAGGGCAGCCTCATCAACGGCGTGCAGCCGACCTTCGACAACATCGCCGGCGGCAAGTATCCCGTCTCCCGGTCGCTCTACTTCTACGTGAAGAACGCCCATATCGGAAAAATCCCGGGTATCGAGTCCTACGTGAGGGAATTCACCTCGGAAAAGGCCTGGGGCGACACCGGATATCTTTCCGACAAGGGGCTGATCCCCCTGCCCAGAAAGGACCGGCGCACGATGTCCAAGTCGGCCCGGTCCATGAAGCCTTTGACTATGTAAGGAACCGCAGTCAGGCCGGCGGCCGAGGCCGCCGGCCATTTTCTATCACCCAAGTGCTTCGAGCCCGCCATTGAAATCCGTGCCCGAGCCATGAAGAACAAAGACCTTCGCAGCTACCATGACCCCCTTAACACTCCTCGTCGCGATCGTGCTTTTGGCCCTCGGGGCCTATTACGTCGGTCGCGCGCGGGCGCTCAGGGTTGCCGACGGTCCCAACCGCCGGCTTCACTCCCTGCCGTCCTATTACGGGATGTACGCGGCTCTGTGGGGTGGCCTGCCGGCCATTATCATTCTGGGCCTGTGGGTCATCATGGAGCCGTTTCTGATCCGGGAACTGGTCCTCGCGGGCCTGTCCCCGGAACAACAGGCCTTGCCCCCCGCAAAGCTCGGGCTGCTCTATAACGACATTCGCAATCTTGCGTCAGCCGGCGCCACAAGCACGGCAGCCGACGCCGGCATGCGGGCGGCCGCGGACCATTATCTTTGGCTGAAATCGACCGGTCATTGGGCGCTGGCCGCCTTGGCCCTGTGCGCCGGTGCCATGGGCCTCGGCTATGCGCGCAGCAAGATCGGCTCCGCGCTCCGCGCCCGGCCCGCCGTGGAACGGGTCTTCATGATCCTGCTGATCATCAGTTCGACCCTGGCGGTCTTCGTGACCATCGGCATCGTGCTCAGTCTGATCTTCGAATCCATCCGGTTCTTCGACAAGGTCTCCTTGTTCGAGTTCCTGTTCGGCCTGCATTGGTCGCCGCAGACGGCCTTGCGGGCCGATCAGGTAGGCTCTTCCGGAGCCTTCGGCGCGATCCCGGTCTTCACCGGGACCTTGTTGATCACCGCCATCGCCATGCTGGTCGCCGGCCCCATCGGCCTGATGTCGGCGATCTACATGTCGGAATACGCAAGCCCCCAAGTCCGCGGCATCGCCAAGCCGATCCTGGAGATCCTGGCCGGCATCCCGACCGTGGTGTTCGGCTTCTTCGCGGCCCTGACCGTCGGGCCGGCGATCCGGGGGTTGGGCGAAAGTCTGGGATTGTCGGTCGCCTCTGAAAGCGCGTTGGCCGCCGGCCTGGTCATGGGCGTGATGATCATTCCCTTCGTCTCCTCGTTGTCCGATGACGTCATCAACGCCGTTCCCCAGGCGCTGCGCGATGGCTCCTACGCCATGGGCGCAACCAAGTCCGAAACCACGAAGAAAGTGATCCTGCCGGCGGCCTTGCCGGGGATTGTCGGCGCCCTGCTGCTGGCGGTCTCCCGGGCCATCGGTGAAACCATGATCGTGGTCATGGCCGCGGGTCTTGCCGCCAATCTGACCGCCAACCCGTTCGAGGCGGTCACCACCGTCACGGTACAGATCGTGACACTTCTGGTCGGCGATCAGGAGTTCGATTCCGCCAAGACACTGGCGGCCTTCGCCCTCGGCCTCGTGCTCTTCTGCATGACGCTGGTGCTCAACGTCATCGCGCTCAAGATCGTGCAGAAATATCGGGAGCAATACGAATGAGCGACCGCGTCGCATCGTCAAGCGAGGACCGTGCGGATCGGGCCTATCAGAAGCGCCTTGCCGGCCGGCGGCGCTCGGAAGCGCGATTCAAGGCCTATGGCATCGGCGCCATCCTCTTTGCGATCGCCGCCCTGGTGATCCTGATCGGATCGATCGGCTTGCGCGGGTACACCGCTCTCGTGAAAACCGAACTCACCCTGGAAATCACCCTGGAGCGTGAGGTCGTCGATCCGGACAATACCGGGAAGCGCGAGGACTGGCGCCGGGCGGACTACAACAGCCTGGTACTGGCCAGCCTGATGAAGCTTTTCCCCGATGCACGGGGGAGGAGCGACCGCCGGGCCTTGCTGAAGATTGCGAGCCCCGGTGCCGCCGACGTTCTTCGCAACATGGTCCTGGAAGACCCAAAAGTGATCGGCAGGACCGTAACCGTGGCTGTGCCCGCGTCCGACGACATCGACATGATGGTCAAGGGCCACACCCGGCGCGACGTGCCGGAAAGCGATCGCCGGCTGAACGACAGGCAGATCTCCTGGTATGACGCGCTTGAGCGGAAGGGGTTGGTATCCACCACCTTCAACAGCGGCTTCTTCACCTCCGGCGATTCCCGGGAGCCCGAGCTCGCCGGCATCGGCGCAAGTGTCGCCGGATCCGCCTTCGCCCTATTGATCACGCTTCTGCTGTCCTTCCCCCTCGGTGTGGCGGCGGCGATCTATCTTCAGGAATTTGCGCCCAAGAACCGCTGGACCGACCTGATCG
>JAHEKA010000493.1 GCA_024638585.1 Rhodospirillales bacterium | reverse complement strand
CTTCCAGGACCAGTATTCCAAGGACGGCGAATACGCGCTGTGGATGCACAACATCATCCTCATGCCGGTGATCACCGCGATCAGCCTGTTCGTACTCGCTCTGCTGATCTGGGTCGTGATCCGCTACAACCGCCGCTCGAACCCGGTGCCTTCGAAGACGACTCACAACACTCTGGTCGAAGTAATCTGGACGATCGTTCCGGTGATCATTCTCGTGATCATCGCGGTGCCTTCGATCACCTTGCTTGCGCGGCAATACGAAAACCCGCCCGAGGACGCGATCACCATCAAGGCGACCGGTTACCAGTGGTATTGGGGTTACACCTATCCCGATCACGGCGATATCGAGATCATCTCGAACATGCTGTCGGATGCCGACGCGATCGCCAACGGCGAACCCGCGCAGCTCGCGGTCGACAATCGCATGGTCGTGCCTGCCGGCGTTCCGCTGCGGATCCAGACCACCGCTGCCGACGTGATCCACGCCTTCGCGGTCCCCGCATTGTGGTTCAAGATCGACGCGGTCCCGGGCCACCAATTCCGTCCATCCCCATCAGTTCAACAAGACCAAGGCTTATGCCGCACTGGGCTTCGAGCGCGCCTATTTTCGTCCCGACTTCCCCCTCGATGACCTGGACGGCCCGAATCCGACGGATTCGACCGTCTTCAAGCAGAACTTGAAAATCATCGCCTCCCATCTGGCAGCCGAGCGGCCAGTCTTCAATTTCATCCTGACCACGTCGACCCATTTCCCGTTCTTCCGAAACGAAGTGCGACGCCCGGACGTCGTGACGGTTTCTCCCAACGACGACCTCGTCCGCCGCTACGCCAACGGGGTCCGTTACGCGACGGCCAGCGCCGCGGCCTATGTGAAGGCGCTCAGGAAACTGGATCCCGACGCCCTGATCCTCTTGCTTGGGGATCATTCGCCACCCTTGGGAGCGACGGCATTCACAACGTCGGAGCGCGCCGGCGGCCTTCAGCGCTTCGAGACCCCAATGATCATCTTCGACGGCCGCAGGGGCATCGTGCCGATCGGCCGGGTTGCGCATTTCTCCCTATCGGCTTTCATCGCCGACCGCATCACCCAGGGCCGCCATTGCCGCGAACGGGACTGCGCCTACAAAAGCGACCAATCCAGTCGCCCCATCATGGGGGGCAGCTTCGTCTTCAGGCGCCAGGGCGAGGGCAGCGCCTTTTGCCCGAAAGCAGACCGCAGCCCGAAATGCGAGGGCGTTCTGCGGACCAGCATGGCCCATATGCTTCGGCTATTTTCCCTGATGGGGATCGGCGGGGACAGCTGACCGGCCCGGCGGGCGGACATCAAGCATTTCGCCTTCGCCCAAGATAGGGGCGACGGGCACCAGGAGTCGGGGCCGGCACGCCGCCAACCACCTCAATCCCGACACCGCACCCGGCTTGATCAGGCCGCCGCCTTACGGTTTTGTGCCAGGCGCGCATCGACCCGGGCCACGGTCTCGTCCACCACATCGAGCTGCATGCCGTTCTGGGCCGCCAGCGTTTTGACCAGGCAATCAACCCGTTCGATATTGGGCGCCCCGGCGAACAGGGCCCGGGCCGCGGATGACGGCTTGACCAGGCCTTCGGCGGCTTTGGCGTATTTCTCGAACGGCACCTGATCAGCGGGGTCCGCCCCCAACTTGCGGCAGAGATCGGCCACCCATTCATAGACCGCGCGCGACGCCCCAAGATCGCTATGCACAGCATCGCGGATCGACCGCGCTTCGGTTTCCTGGACGCAACGGTAGTTGCCGGTCAACAGCATGCACCACTTGGCGAGCGGCACGAACACGGACTCATGCACCTTGAGCTTCACCGGCAGTTCCACCATCCCGTCCCCGGTGTCGAACGTGATCCCTTCGATATCGGCCTGAAGACGACGCAGCATCTCGGTCGGGCCGTCGCCCTCGAACCGGGCGGATTTGAAGTTGGTCGGCAAGCTGACCTGCAGCACGTTGGTGGGTTCGTCCGGCGGGCGGAACGCCTGGGGATCGGGGCTGCACAGCGTCATGCAGGCGGGATCGAAGCTCTCCCACACCGTCGGATCGGTATAGCAGTGGGTCACGCTGGCCGTGTCCAGCCCGGGAATGCGCGCGAGATAAGGCAGCGGCGGCATGTTCATGATCGACATGCAAGGCACCCGCGCCTTGCCGACCTTGTCGAGAAGCTCGCGGACGCCGGGCGCGCGGTATTGCGGCTCCTGCATGGCCAGCGCCACCAGATCGAAATCCGCCGGATCGACGGCGTCCGGCGTCGCCGCGGACAGATCGCCGGGGGTCGCGCCGGAAGCCACCTCCACCAGCCCGTCGCGCCCGCGCACCGGCAGGCGAACCCGGGTGCCTTCTTTGTTGATCAGGTCAGCCTCCTCGGGCAGGCAGACCAGCTTGACACGGTGCCCCGCCAGCAGGAGCTTGGTCGAAAGGAGGGAGCCGTAGGACGCCCCCATGATCAGGGTATTGACTTGATCCGCCATGGTTCACCTCTCCCGTGTCTTCTTTTTCGGCGCGAACCTGCCGCCGGGCCCTCCCTTGTGCCGCACCGTAGGCGAAAACTGTGCCCGGTTTGCCCCCAGCCAGTCAAGGCGTGGCGGCGAAAACCTTTGGCGTTCGGCATTCGAATTGTTAGCCTCTGGCCATGTCCGCCCCGCCAAGAGGGCAGAGGATTCACGCGAATTGGGAGTCACAGATGAAGATGAT
>JAHEKA010000492.1 GCA_024638585.1 Rhodospirillales bacterium | reverse complement strand
CAGCGCGAAATAGCGCTCGCCGTCCTTGGGCGCGCGGATCTGGCCTTCGACCGTATCCCCGGTCCGCAATCCGAAACGGCGCACCTGGGAGGGCGAGACATAGATATCGTCGGGCCCCGGTAGGTAGTTGGCTTCCGGCGCGCGCAGGAATCCGAACCCATCCTGTAGAATTTCCAGAACACCGGTCCCGGATATCGGGGTGTCGTTGTCTGCCAAAGATTTCAGGATGGCGAACATCATGTCCTGCTTGCGCAAGGTCGAGGCGTTCTCGATTTCGAGCTCCTCGGCATAAGCAAGCAGGTCGGACGGGGATTTCTGTTTAAGCTCTTGAAGATTCATAACGTCTGGCAACAAGTTTTGGAGTGGGGGCGGCGTGCCGCGGGAAAATGGAAGGAAGACCTCAGGCGGTCGGAGCCGCTTTCGGATGCACGTCTCTTGGGACTTTGAAACGTTTTTTTTCGATACAGGGAATACGCGCTGCGCCGCGCGTTCTTATAGATGGGTTTCCTTTACAGAAAAGCAAGACCCAAGTCAAACACCTATTGTGATTAAGTTTTTGTTAATTTTGAACTTGCCACCGCCACGTCAGACCAAAGCAGTAATTAAAACGGCCGGACGACTGCCAGGACGACGATTGCGATCATCACAACTGTCGGAACTTCGTTCACGATGCGGAAAAACTTCGCGTCCCGCGTGTTGCGATCCTGTTCAAAAGCCTTGCGCCACGCCCCCATCATCATGTGAATCACGGCCAGGACCACCACCAGGGTGAATTTGGCGTGCCACCAATAGCTGCCCGCCGTGAGCACCCCAGGTGTCGCGGCGAGCGCCCCGCCGAACAGGAAGGTGGCGATCATCGCCGGGTTCATGATGGCGCGCAGCAAACGGCGCTCCATCACCTTCAACATTTCCGATCGCTCCGATCCCGCCGGCGCATCGGCGTGATAGACGAACAGCCTGGGCAGATAGAGCAGCCCGGCCATCCAGGCAATCACCGAGATGATATGAAGCGCCTTGATCCAAAGATGAAAAGACACCAGCAGATCGCCCATGACAACCTCCTTTGATTTCTAGGCGCTGGCCCCGGGTTCGGAAGCGGACCAGGGACAACAGGGAAAATCGCGGCAACACGCATCGGGGGTCGACAGGCCGGTGGTGACATTCGTGGAATTCTCATCGTCTCCCAATGCCCCAGACACAAGATCGGCGAGGCAGGCGATAAAGCCCTCCTTGCTATCGAGCGCCGGCACCCGGGTGTATCCCTTGACACCGCAGTCCCTGGCCAGGGCGGCATACTCGATATCGAGCTCCACCAGGGTTTCGGAATGTTCCGACACGAAAGCGATGGGGGCCACCACCAAGGAGAATCCCTCGGCGCCGGCACGTTTGACTTCGTCCTCGGTCGCCGGGCCAATCCATTCAAGCGGCCCGACCCGGCTTTGGTAACAGGTTACGATATCGAGTTCGGAACCTCCGATTTCCCGCGCCGCCAGGCCTTCGGAAATAGCCGCGGCCGTGCGTTCGACCTGCCATTGATAACAATCGCCCTTGGCGATCACCTTTTTTGGCAGGCCGTGGGCCGAAAGAAGAAGACGCAGCGGTCCTTCAGGCGTCTGCTTGCGAGCTTCATCAAGCGACGTCGCGATGAGATCTACCTGCGCAGCGATGAAGCGCGGATGGTCGGGGTAGCAGCAGATCAAACGGCTCGGCGCGCTCAGCCCGGCGACGGCGGCCGCGCGATCCCAATCCTTGTTGGACGACCCCGTCGTGGTGGTGGAAAACTGGGGATAGAGCGGCAATTTGACGATCCGATCCGGGGCGAAATCACGGACCCGCGATGCCGCCTCGGCGGCGAAGGGATGCCAGTACCGCATGACGATTTCCACATGCCAATCGATCTCGGCCATGCGGTTTTCCAAAACCCGATTCAGGGCATCGGCCTGGGCCTTGGTCCGGCCGAGGATCGGTGAAGCACCTCCCATATGACCGTAAATCTCACGCGCCAGCGGTCCGCGACGCTTAGAAATCAATCTTGCCACCATCCAGCGCAAGGGATCGGGCAGAGCGATGATCGCGGGATCGCGGAACAGGTTGAACAGGAAGGGCTCGACCGCGTCCAGGCTATCGGGCCCGCCAAGATTGAACAGAACGACGGCGACCCGTTCTAGGCCCGCCAATTGTGAACCTCTTCGACCAGGACCGCGACGTGATCCGGAGGCGTTTGCGGAACAATGCCATGGCCCAGATTGAAGACGAAGGGTCCCGGGGCCAATGTATCAAGGATCCGCCTGGTTGCGCCGATCATGGCCGATCCGCCTTGAACCAACATGATGGGATCCAGATTGCCCTGCACACAGGCTGCTTTCTGCAGAACGTCGCGGGCATAGTCCAAGGGCACCGTCGCATCGATGGAAACCGCATCGGCGCCGGAGTCTCGGGCAATGCGTTCGTAATAGAAGGCCGCCCGGTTCGGAAAAGTGATTATTGGCACATCGGGATGGGCCTTCCTGACCCTGGAAACGATTTCAGAGATCGGCTTGAGCGACCATTCCTCGAAAGCCTGCTCCGGCAAAACGCCGGCCCAGCTGTCAAAAATCTGGACGACCTCGGCACCGGCTTCGATCTGTGCGCAAAGGTGATCCGCGATCGATGCCACCAGAAGGTCGAACAAATGGGCCAAACCCTCCGGTGCGCCGTAGGCCCAGGACTTGAGTTTTGCG
>JAHEKA010000491.1 GCA_024638585.1 Rhodospirillales bacterium | reverse complement strand
TGCGGCGTGATCTTTTCCGAATGCTCCAGCGTCAGGTAGTTGGGCGTGCCCATCTGCTTGGCGGTCATGTTCATCCAGCACGATTCTTCCAGGAACAGGGTCAGGATCAACGCCTCGTGCAGGTCCTTGCCGACGACGATGACGCCGTGGCCCTGCTGCATGATAGCCCGGTTGTCGCCCAACTGGCGGGCAAGGTCCTTGGCCCGGTCCGCCGACTTGGTCTGGCCCGGGCTCTCATACTTGGCGAGCTTGCCGTGGAACGGCGCGCCGTAATGGTGCACCGGTGTGAATTCTTCCTTCACCGTGCTGAACGCCGTCACGTGGGGCGGGTGGCAATGGATGATGGCGTTGACGTCGGGCCGTTCCTCGTAGATCGCGGGATGGGCCTTCCAGTTGTTGGAGCCGCCGGAGATCGGATAGGTCTGGAGATTGTCGACGGTCACCAGCGTCGGGCTGGTGACGGGGATCGCCATCATCTCGTCTTTTCCGGTGCGGACGCTGACGTTGAAGGCGCCCTCCGACACCCCTTCATGGGCCAGGATGCGGCAGGCCAGTACGAAATCCTTCTTAAGGTCTTCCAGGTCGATTGCGATGGGATCGACGGCAATGACATCGAGATCTGCAGACATGATCGATTCCTTCCTATTTGCGCTTTTGATGCCGGCGCGTGTTCATCTTTGGTGCCATCCTAGCACTTTTAGGCCAAATCGGGAATCACCCGCCGTGCTGGCCCGCAGCGTCTATCCCCCCTATCATCCGGCCCTTGATACGGGCCAAGAGTGGGGGAGAAGTGATCGATGACGGGGCAAGCGGTCGGAATCACCGCCAAGGACGTGAAAGAGCGGGTTAAGGCCGCGCTGAACGGACAGGGGGAACACGCGCTTCTCGATGTCCGGGAGGAAGGCGTTTATGCACGGGGCCATTGCCTTTATGCCGCGTGCTGCCCGCTGAGCCGGCTCGAGCTCCAAGTCCGCGATCTGGTGCCCCGGCTTAGCACGCCGCTCACGGTGATGGACGGCGGCGGGGACGAAGGTCTGGCGGCGCGGGCGGCGGTGAAGCTTGCGCAGTTGGGATATGGCGATGTCGCCATCCTGTCGGACGGACTTGCGGCCTGGGCCGAGGCGGGGTTCGAGGTCTTCGGCGGTATGAATGTGCCGTCCAAAGCGTTCGGAGAGCTGGTGGAGCAGACCAACGCGACGCCGCACATCACCGCCCATCAGCTCAAGATCATGATGGACCGGGGCGATAACCTGGTGGTGCTCGATTCCAGGCCGATGGATGAATTCCGCATGATGAACATCCCGACCGCCACCGATTGCCCCACTTCGGAACTGGTCTACCGCATCGCAGAGATCGCACCCGACGCGGATACGCGGGTGGTGATCAATTGCGCCGGTCGCACGCGCTCGATCATCGGCGCCCAAACCCTGATCAACGCGGGAATTCCCAACGAGGTGGTGGCGCTCGAGAACGGCACCATGGGTTGGCACCTCGCGGGCTATGACGTCGAGCGCGGCAATGAGCGCAAGCCGCCGGAGGTGGGCCAGCAGGCATTGGAACAGGCCCGCGCTCGTGCCCGGGCGGTCGCCGAGAAGGCCGGGGTGGAGGAAATCGACCAGGCGACGTTAGGGCGATTTCAGGCCGAGCAAGAGACCCGGACCCTTTATGTCTTTGATGTGCGGACCGGTGCGGAATATGCCGCCTCCCATCTTGCCGGCGCGCGGCCCGCCATCGGCGTGCAACTGGTGCAGAAGACAGATTCCTTCATGGCGACGCTGGGCGCGCGGGTGGTCTGCGTCGACGACACCGGGCCCCGGGCGCTGACCACCGCCGCCTGGCTCGCCCAGATGGGGTGGCGGGCCTACGTGCTCGACGGCGGCCTGGAGTCCGGCCCTAAGGAGGCCGGCGCCTATGTCGCGGACGTGCCGCAGGCGGATCACGCCGGGGTTGAAAGCATCTCCCCGAAGATGCTGGCCGTGGCCAATGCGCGGGGCGCCGCGTTGGTCCTCGATTTCACGCGTTCGCTTGACTACGCCAAGGGGCATATTCCGGGCGCGCGCTTCGCCATCCGGGCGAGGCTCGGCGATACCCTGCCACGCCTCGATCAAAAAGAGATGGTGGTGTTGACCTCCGATGACGGGCGCCTGGCCAGCCTCGCCGCCGCCGAGGCCCAAGCCGCCGCTTCCGTACCGGTCAAGGTCCTGGATGGCGGCAATGAGGCCTGGCGGCGGGATAAGTTGCCGCTTGCCGACGGCACGACGGACGCCGCCGATCCGGTGGCGGATGATGCCTTCTGGCGCCCCTACGAACGCTCGGACGGGGTCGAGGATGCGATGCACCAGTATCTGAGCTGGGAGCAGGGCCTGGTGGAGCAGATCGCGCGCGACGGGACGGCCCCCTTCAAGGTGCTTGAGCCCTGAATCAATCCACCACCCGGCGCACCACCTTTTCGACCGTCAGCCCCTGAACGATGATGGAAAAGATCACCACGCCGTAGGTCATGGCGAGGATGAGGTCCTTCTGGGCGAAGGCGGGCAGCGACAGCGCCAGCGCAACGGAGATGCCGCCGCGCAATCCGCCCCAGGTGAGCACCGGGATGGCGCCCTTGGTGAATTCCCGGCGCAGGCTCATCAACGATATGGGAAGAGCGACGGCGGCGAACCGCGCAGCCAGGACCAGGGGGATCACAATCAGCGTTGCCAGAATCATATTGCCGGTGATGGTCA
>JAHEKA010000043.1 GCA_024638585.1 Rhodospirillales bacterium | reverse complement strand
CGCCCAGTTCCGTTGGAAAGGCCCGGATGATGTTGAGCATCTTCTCCCGTTGATCGCGGGATTCGACGGAGTAGGGCAGCCGACCAACTACGACCAGAAGCCGGAGTTCGGAACTGTCAGGCTGGGAGTGCAGTTCACCGATGACCGGCAACTCTCCGTAAGCAAACAGGAATCGGGATGGTCGCGTGCCGGCCCCTGCGATGGCCTCGATGAACAACTGCGGATTGGCGGACGCAAATAGTCCCGCGCCTGGGGCTTGGTGGCCCTCCTGCGGATCGATCTTTTTCCCACCGTCCGGGTCGGATCCGTATGCCTGCTTCGCCTGCATGCCTCTGATCTAGCAGACGCCGATTTAAAACGTCTTAATCATTGACTAGGGGTTAATCGTCGGGTGCAAAGCCGGGGTGCCCATCAGGCTTAGCAATGGGTTTGCGATAGGGTAGACTCGCGCGCGTTTTCCACGGTAACGGATCGATCTGCATGCAGTTGCCCATTCACCGAGAGGGCTGGCCGATCATCGCAGGGTTTGTCCTGGCGACGGTTCTGATGTGGATCATCTGGCCGCCGCTGGGCATTGCGGGAAGCGTGCTCAGTCTGTGGTGCATCTGGTTTTTCCGAGACCCCGACCGGGTACCCCAGGATGGGACCGGGGCGGTCCTCGCGCCCGCCGACGGTCGGGTCCTTCCACTTGTCGAAGCCCTGCCGCCGGAGGAACTTGAGATGGATCCAAAGCCGCTGACGCGAATCAGCATTTTCATGAATATCTTCAATGTGCACGTCAACAGGGTCCCGGCCGATGGCCGGATCGTTCGGACCCATTACCGGCCCGGACGGTTCTTCAATGCGTCATTCGACAAGGCGAGCGCACACAATGAGCGCCTATCCGCCTTGATGATGTTGGAAGGCGGCGAAAGGCTCGCCTTTGTGCAGATTGCGGGCTTGGTGGCGCGGCGGATTCGAAGCACCCTTGAGGACGGGCAGATCGTGCGGCGTGGTGCCCGCTTCGGCATCATTCGCTTCGGCAGCCGTGTCGACATCTATCTGCCGCCAGGGGCGAAAGCCTGCGTGACTGCGGGACAGCATGTCATCGCGGGGGAAACCGTGATTGCCGAGCTCCCCGGGCGCAATATGCCGGATGGGGCCGATGAGACGAGGGACGATGGAGGATCATTGGGATGACGCGACGACCCAGGCCGCGTGTGGCTTCGCAGACCAGGGCCCGCCTGCGCGGGCTCCATTTCAATCGTCTGATCCCCAATATCCTGACGGTGTTGGCGTTGTGCGCCGGATTGACGGCCATTCTGTACGCCTACCAGGGGAAATGGAAATTCGCGGTCATCGCTATCCTGATCGCCGCCGTACTCGACGCCCTGGACGGGCGGGTCGCGCGGCTTCTTGGGGGCTCCACCAAGTTCGGCGCGGAACTGGACTCGCTTTCGGATTTCGTGAGCTTCGGGGTGGCGCCGGCACTGCTCGTCTTCCTCTGGTCCCTGCAGAGCGCGCAGGAAATTGGCTGGATCACGGCCCTGGTTTTCGCGGTCTGCGCGGCTCTGCGCCTGGCCCGCTTCAATACCCGGCTCGGTGTCTCCGACATGCCAGCTTGGGCTTCCAATTTCTTCACCGGTGTCCCGGCACCGGCCGGGGGCGGGCTTGCGCTTCTGCCGATGATCCTCAGTTTCAATTTTCAGAACCAGACTCTGGCGCACCCGGCGATCACTATTCCGGTGATGGTGATCGTTGCCTGTCTCATGATCAGCCGTATTCCCACCTATGCCCTTAAACAGGTCCGGGTTCCCCATAGGATGGTCATGCCCTTCCTCCTTTTTGTGGGGCTGACCGCGGCGCTGTTGGCCATGGCGACATGGCTGACGATTTCCGTCTTCTTGTTCGTTTATCTGTTGTCGATCCCGTTCTCGATGAGGGCCTACCGGCGTCTGCAGCGCGATGCGGCGGATGGCGGTTCGGATTCGAAAACCGATGATGTCGAGGCCGATGAGGTGACCGGCCGGGTGTTCGAAGAGATCGCGGATACCGCGCAGGATGACAACGATTGAGGAGGGGGGTAAGGCGGAGAGACCGTCCGCAATCCCTACAAGGCGCGGACGTTTTCGGGGTAAAGCTCGTCGACGCTGACCGGACGGTGGGTCACACCTTGTTCGTCGCAGAAACGGACGAACGCTTCCAGGGTCGGTCGGTTTGATTCGACGCCATAGGGCCAGAAATCGGCGCCGAACATTTCTCTGGCCTTTTCCGCGTATACGAAACACCAGGGGATGGGAAAACGGCAGATGTTGCCGTCCAACGCCCGGGTCAAGCTACGGTTCTTGGCTTCGGTGAAGGCGGAGAACAGGCTGGGGCCGATCCAGGGATGGGCATCGTAGATGTCCTTGCGAATGGCGATGGTGTGCATCATGGGGAAGATGCGGTTCTTCTCCCAATAGGCTTCTTCCAACGGTTGGAAATCGACAATCAGCCGTCGAATCCGGGGATCGCCCGCTTCAAACAAGTCCGGGGGATTGGCGCAAATGATCGCATCGAGGTCGCCAGCCAGCAACATGTCCATCAAGGACCGGTCGGTCACTTCCTCATAAGACACGCCCTCAGGGATGACGCCGCGAACTTGGCTCCAGTTGGCGAGGGAATTGATTCCGGCTCGGAACCATTGGATGTCGCCCAGCGGGATGCCGATGTCGTGCATCAGCCAGGCCCTGACATAGACGATAGCGGTTTGTACCCATTCCGGTATGCCCACTTTCTTTCCGGCAAGCTGATCGGCGGAGGTGAGCGGGCTGTCCGTCGTGACGTAGATGGCGTGCTGGCGAAAGAAGCGAGAGGGAAACACGGGAATGCCCGTCAGGTTATCGTCTCCCTGAGATGTTAGGGAGACGAACCTGGCGAGCGACATTTCCGATACGTGCCATTCGCGGTGTTCCGTGAAGCGGGAAAAAATATCCTCTACGGGCAGGTCGATGTGATTGACGTCAATACCGGGCGCCTTGACCTTTCCGTCGATGAAGTCACGGACGTGATCATAATCGCTAATGGCCATGTCGAGGTTGAGTTCACCCATCCGCATTCTCCCACCCGGCCGGGCGCCCGGCCGATGTTCTCCTGTCGGTGACCGACTTTATTAGCCTCAGTCCGACTTCTCCATATGGACCACCCTTTGCGGGAACGGAATTTCGATATCGGCTCCGTCGAGGCTCTCTTTCACCTGGCGGGTCAGATCGAACTTCACCGGCCAATAATCGGACGCCGCGCACCAAACCCTGATCTGCAGATCGACCGAGCTGTCGCCAAGTCCCGTGGTGATGACCATCGGTGCCGGGTCTGCGTTGACACGGCTATCTGCCGACACCAGATCCTTCAGGACTTGCAGCGCCTTGCCGATGTCGTCGCCATAACCGATACCGACATTGATATCGACCCTCCGGGTCGCGTTGTGGCTGAAATTCTTGACCGCCGCGCCCCACAATTGGCTGTTGGGAATGATGATGTGGACGTTGTCCGCCGTGTTCAGCTCGGTGATGAACAAGGTGATCGATTCCACCGTGCCCGACTGGCCGGCGGCTTCGATGAATTGACCGACACGGAACGGTCGGAACAGCAGCAACATGAATCCCGCCGAAATGTTGCTGAGTGTTCCCTGGAAGGCAAGACCGATGGCGAGGCCCGCGGCACCGAGAACGGCAATGAAGCTTGTGGTTTCCACGCCGAACCGGTTTAGCACCGCGAGGACGGTGAAGATGATGACGCCGTAGCGGACCAGGCTGGCAACGAAATGGCGAATGGTGTCATCCACCTTTTCGCTTTTCGATAGGGCGGAGCTCGTCATCTTCGCGGCCCAACCAGCGGCGATGTAGCCGACGATCAGAATGATGATCGCGCCGATAACGTTCAGGCCGTAGGTGCTGATCGCCGCGATCACTGCGGCGGTGGCGTCGTTTGCAGTCGATTCCATGTCAGTTTGTTCCCCCTGTATCGGTCGCTACGACGGGTTCGCCGCCCCCAACCGTGATCAAACCGACGGCTAGAATAAACAGGCCGATCGCCCGGTGGCAAAATGATTCGACACGGTGAAATCGATCGCCGCCGTGCCGTGGCAAGCGGTGTTGCATCTTCAGGTTTTCCGGTGTGCTGTAACCTCAACTTCAACGAGCTTGCCTTCGGCTGAATATCCTTCGACGAAGTGGATGGCGAGCTCCGGGGGCAAGCAATGCGTTGTTTCTAGAAGCAGAGACCGCAGTTCGTCGGCGCTCTGGCTGGCGTGCAGATAGCAGGAGGTATGAACCACTTCATCCCATCCGCACCCGCACTCGGCCAGGTAGTCGGTGATCCTCGGCAGGATGTTCGTGCGCAGCTGGTCGTCCAGGGTAGGCAGTACCGCGGTTTGGCCGGAAAGCACGATGAGCGGGCCCCGGGTCAGGTAGCGGCAGGGCAGACGGGGCGGATCGTTTTCACGGATGGTTTTCTCAAGGCCCGGTGCCGGTCTCAGCGCGATCAGGTCCATTGCCACGGTGGCATCTGATGTAAACAGTGCCGGTGCGATGTAGCTGGAAGTCGCGGCGCGGGCCGGGCCGTTCAGCGTGTCCCGGCGGACATCGCTGGCGGCATCTCGGGCGGCGCGGTCGCGCCCGAACAAGCGGCTGCGCACGGTGTCGGCGAGGTTAAGCCCCGAACCGTCCAGAGCCCGGGCGAAATCCGAAAACAGAGCTTCGGCCGCCTCGCCGGGGGCGGTCTGAATCGGCCCCTCCGCTGACAATTCCACGAACTCCAGTCCCAGAATATGGCGGATGATCTTGCGCATTGCTTTGCCCCCTCGCAGGTGTCGCCCGATTAAGGTCTTGCCGCCGCATCGGTGGGCGGGCAAAGTGGCTTCAAAGCTTTGGACTTTCTTAACTTTATCCTCGACCGGGGCGCGGTAAGATAACCATTCATAAATACTATCGTACTAGGTTGCATGCGTCTAAAAGCGCAGATTTCGGTAGTTTGTTGGTTGGGGATTGTTGGCGCCCCTGGACGGCCGTCTTTCCGGTCCAGGATCTAGGTGCGCCCTGAGGGGCGAAGGAGTGGTTCGAAATGGCGATGCCGTTGTTGGGTGAAATCTTTATCGCCAAAGGGCTGGTGACGGAAGATGAGGTCGAGCGCGCGTTGCGCGCCCAACGCGAGGAGGGCGGCCGTTTTGGCGACTGCCTTGTTGCCCTCGGCATCGTCACAGAGGAAGAGATCAACGCCGTCCTAGGCGAGACCCCTGAGGCGCCTCGAAACCTCAAGGAGATGGATGTCGATCCGATGATCCTTCTCCAACTGATGGTCAAGGGGATGTATCTCGAAAGCTTCGAGACCCCCTCGCAGCTCAGCGACGCGATGCGTCTGCCAAATTCCGTCGTCAACGAACTGCTCAAGGAGGCAGTGGATCGGAAGCTGATGGAGGTGATCGGCTCGGCGGATTCTTCGGTCGGCGCCTTCTCGGAAATGCGCTACCTGTTGACGGCGCTCGGCCGCAACTGGGCCAATGAATCGCTGGAGCAGAGCCAGTATTTCGGCCCCGCGCCGGTGACGTTGGAATCCTACCGCGATCGTGTCGCGCTCCAGCGGGTGACCAACGAATGGGTCACGCGCCAGGACATCGTGGAGGCGTTCAAAGAACTGGTGATACCCGAACGATTCGTCGACCGCCTTGGGCCTTCGATCAACTCGGGTTCTGCGCTACTGATTTACGGTCCGGCGGGTAACGGTAAGACCACCATCGCCGAGATCCTGGGGACCGTGTTCCGGAACGTCATCTATATTCCCCATTGTTTCGAGGTCGATGGCCAGATCATCAAGGTGTTCGATCCCTCGGTCCATAAGCCGGTCAGCGAGGCCGCGGCGGGAACCGTGCCAAGGCTGTCGATCCAACGCGACCATTTTGACAGGCGCTGGGTTCCATGCCAGCGCCCGTTGGTGATCGCGGGCGGCGAATTGACGCTGGACATGTTGGACCTCCAATTCAGCGAGGTATCGCGGTTCTATGAGGCGCCGTTGCACGTCAAGGCGCTGAACGGGATTTTCGTGATCGACGATTTCGGCCGCCAGAGGGCGGAGCCCGAGGATATCCTCAACCGTTGGGTCATGCCCCTGAACAATCGGGTGGATTATCTCAAGCTCCACACCGGCAAGGCGTTCCAGGTTCCGTTCGACGAGCTGATCATCTTCTCCACAAATATGCATCCCAATGACCTGATGGATCCTGCGTTCCTGCGACGCATCACCTACAAGCTTGAGACCGTCGAGCCGTCCGAAGAACTGTTTCGCGAGGTGTTCGAGAACGTCGCGCGCAACCACGATATGGAATTGACCGAGGAGACCTATAACCACGTCCTCGAGACGATCAGGGGCCATGGCGCCCCGCTCGCCTACTATCACCCGCAGTTCATCGTCAACCAGGTGCTGGCGACCTGCAAGTTCCAGGGAAAACCGCCGGAATTCAATCACGACAACGTAGACGACGCCATGCTCAACCTGTTCGTCAACGACCCTAGGCCGGCCGCCAATGCGGACGTTTCGCGTTCGATGAACCTGTCCGGCGCCATGCGGAAGACCGCCTGATTGGAGGCCCGCCCGCGTCGGGCCTGACTGCGTTTCGAAATTCGTACAATCGCGCCGCCGCGCCGGGGACGTCGTCTCCGGTGCGGGCAGGCTGCGGCCGCCCGACACCTGGGGCGGATGACCGTTGTGCCCTGGGCGCCCCATGCCTTAGTCTTGCCCGAGAATGATCGCTTGAAGCGATTGCGGGCTATGGCACTGGGGAGGAGTTACGATGGCGCGAAGTGGTGACCAATTCCGGGAAGCGGTCCTCGATTTGCTGCAGGAGTTGAGGTGGGATTCGCCGACCATCCTTGAAGATTACCTCCGCAATCATCTGACCCGGGAAGGGGCTCTCGTCTACGGATTGGAGCATTGCGTGTTCGCCGCCAACTTCCCCCGTTGGCTGGCCAATATCACCGGCAATTGTCCCCATCTCGAGGTCCGGAAGTACCTGATCGAGAACATGTATGTGGAGGAGGTCAAGGACCCCACCATTCCCACCGGTCATTACGAGAGCCTGGTGGATTTTGCCGAGGAACTGGGCGCGGACCGGGACTTCATTCTCGGTTACGAGGGGGCGCCGGTGACCAAGATGCGGATCGCCTATTGCGAATGGGTAAGCCGCACCAAGCCGTGGTTGGAATCCTTCGCGGCCATCGCCGGCAACGAGGTGGCGCGCGGCAAGGCGATGATCGAGCGGGTGGGCGAGCGTGCCCGCACCTCCCGGCGGACCTTCGAGAGCCTCGGCCTTTCGGAAAAGGCATTGGCACACTGGGATTCGGCCGAGGCCGCCGACGGGGGTGAAGGCGGCCATGGGGATGCGCCGTTGGATTTCCTCGAGACCTACGCGGTAACCCAGGACCAGCAAGATGCCTGCCTCGCGGCCATGCGCGAGCGCCAGGAGGTCAACCGCATCTGGTCGGACCAGGTGGGCGCCTGGGCGTTCGAAGCGTCCGGCCTCGCGGCGCCGTCGATCGACAAACGCCAGGCCCGGCCGCAGCCGGTGCTTGCTGCGTGAGGCCCGGAGCCGGGGCCGCGGGGGCTCATCATGCCTGAATCGGACCGCGCCGCAGTCGTCACCGGAGGCGGGAGCGGAATCGGCCTTGCCATCGCGCGTCACCTTGTCGGCGAGGGAATGGATGTCGTGGCCGCCGACCGCGACCCGGCCGTCCTGGGCGAGGCACGCGCCGTTCTTGACGCTACCGATGGCGGCAAGGCCGTCGTGGTGGAGGCGGATATCGGCATCCAGGAGGGTGCGGCGCGGGCCATCGGGTGCGCCATCGAGCAGTTCGGGCGGATCGACCTGTTGGTCAACAATGCCGCGGTTCATCCTTTGGAACTGTTGGAGGATCACGATATCGGGACCTGGCACGAGACCTTCCGGGTCAATCTGGACGGGACCCTGATGTGCGCACAGGCGGCGCTGCCCCACATGAAAGCTCAGGGTGGGGGGACCATCGTCAATATGGGGTCCGTCAGCGGTCGCGTCCCTTATGCCACTGGCGGAGCCTATGCCGCGTCGAAGGCGGCGATCGAGATGTTGACCAAGGTGCTCGCCATCGAGGCCGGGCCCCACGGGGTGACCGTCAACTGTATCGCCCCCGGTTCGATCCGACACCGCCCGGGCGACGAGGCGCGAGACTCCGGGCCGCCCCGGGGCATTCCCATCGGACGGCGGGGCAACACGGCAGATGTGGCGCATCTGGTTTCCTACCTGGCGTCCGATGCGGCAAGGTACATGACCGGGGCAGTCATCGTCCTGGATGGGGGCGCCACCGCGGGCCGCGACCGGGGCTGAAGCCCCGTCTAACGAATAACCAACGATCGAAGGGAGGTGCCGGTGGACGATCTACCGCCGATCCCGGCCAAGGCCGCGGAGACACTTAGCGACATGCTGGATAACTGTGCCTGCATCGAGCCGGGCCAGAACGTTTTGGTCCTGGCCGCCAACGACGGCCTGCGGGGAGGGGTCAATCTCGTCGACGAGGCGACGGTGGGGTGGGTCGCCGCGGGCGTGCGCGAACGCGGGGCCGAGGCCCGTGTGATGTGGGTCGACATGCCTGAGCGCCCGGCGGTGGTCTGGCCCGATATCGCCACTACGGACACGGCTTGGCGCATCCCCGCCGACGTAAAGGCCGCCATGAAGGAGGCGGATATCCTGATCAGTCATGTGTTTGATCTCTCTTCGGAGGAACACCTCAAGGAATTGCCTCAGACGCTGCGGGAATTCGAATTGCCGATGGTGCGCAACATGGCGACTACGGCGTCGCTGATGATGAGCGATTGGGCCCGCACGCCCCACGACCTGATTGCCGAGATCCGCTATCGCATGGGCGAGTTCATCGTCGCCGGCGAGCCTTGGGAGGTGACCCATCCCAATGGGACTCATCTCAAGGGAACCGTGGGACCCGGGCCCAAGACCCGGCCGACCTACGTTTACTGGCGCCGGGACGGATTCTATCGGCCGTTCCCCGACGGTATCTATCCGGCCGTAGACCCGGTCGGCTGCGAAGGGGTCTACATCTTCGACCGCATGATGCCTATCTGGGCGCACAATATCGGTGTTCCGCCCAAATTCAATGCGCCCGTGACCCTGACCGTGGCGGACAATCATGTGGTGAAGGTGGAGGGCGGACCGGAAGCCAAGGTCCTTTCCGGCTTCCTTGCTGCGTTGGCGAAGTCACTGGGCGAGGACCAAGCCTATGAGATCCGTGCGCCCCACGGCGGGGTGCATCCTTCCGCGTTCGTGATGTCCAGCGAATGTCCCGACGAGGATTACCGCGAGTTCATCGCCTCGTTTCATCCCTTCAGCCTGCACATGCATCTGGGCCAGGGTGGGCGCAACAAGGATTTTCCCTACAACCTGCACACCGCGTGCGAGATTCGTGGCGGTCGGCTGACGGTCGGCAAGAATACGGTGCATGATGGTGACCGCCTCGCCGTTGCCGCCGATCCGCGCGTGCTGGAAGTTGCCGCTCGCACGCCGGACCGGCCCGGGGTTTCAGGGATTCGCCCGTTAACCCAGTGATCTGCCGGCTAGCGGCGCGTCCTACTCCACGACCTTGCGGTAGAGATGCCAGGTGGAATGCCCCAGGACGGGGATCACCACGGCAAGCCCGACAAAGGCCGGGAGGAAGCCCAGGAACAAGAGCACGGCAACGATCAGGCCCCAAAGCGCCATCGATTGGGGATTGGAGAGCACGGCACGGAACGATGTTTTCGCCGCCGTCAGGGCGCTGACCCGCCGATCCAACAGGAGCGGGAACGACACCACGCTGATGCAGAGCACGAGGAGGGCGAATACGAACCCGACTGCAGTTCCGAGGACCATCAGCCACAGCCCCTTCTCTGTCGTGAAGACCTGGGCGATGAATTCCTCCGCCGATTGGGCCGCCGCCCCGCTAAAAATGATCTGATAGATCGTAAGAGCGGCGATCAGCCATACCAGGAAGAGGGCGACCATAACCAGGCTCAGGATCAGGATGGCAGGAAGAGAAGGCGAACGCAGCACCCGAAAGCCGTCCTTTACGGATACCGAAAGTCCCTTTTCACGCCGCCGGCTCATCTCATACAGGCCCATGGCGACCAACGGACTGATCAGGGCGATGCCGGAAAACAGCGGCCAGACCAGCGGCAGGATGTCGTGCCCGGCACCGACCTTGGCGGCCACAAAGATGACCACCGGATAGATCATGATGCACAACACCACATGACTCGGGTGCGCCTTGAAGTCGGCAAATCCCTTCGTGAGGGACTCCATGATATCGGGAAACCCGATATCGCGGACGGTGGGCGGGCTATCGCCGGCGGCGCTCTGGGGCAGGTCGGCGATGGAATCTTGGTGGGACACGGTCGAGCCTCCTTCTATCTGTAGTTCCGCCTCCGCCTTCGCTCCTCAGGGGAGCGTTTTTTTCCGAATCGGGGACTTGAGAATCGCGCTCAAAGCCTTGGGATTCAACGGGTCATGATTGTTATTTTTGATTTGTCATCGACAATGACAGGGATCCATTACAGATAATAACGAACGCGATGTCTCAAGCACCATCTTGCTCGATTTGTGACGACCTGTACATAGCGTCGGGTTTTCATGTGAAGGAGAGGGGCATTTTGCCCTCGGGATAGCCCCTCGGTTGGTTCGCAACGGCCGCGGTCCCGCCTCCGGTCTAAAATTCCTCGCATTCACGGTTTCGGTGTGTTAATTCCATGCGCAAACAACACCGGATGTGGCCCGTTCCGCGCATGGGGTAATTTGACGGGCCGC
>JAHEKA010000042.1 GCA_024638585.1 Rhodospirillales bacterium | reverse complement strand
TGAGGCCCCAGCTCCGGCTCGAGGAAAAGCAGGCCGCCGCCGCCTGCGGCCAGATCCTCCTGGCCCATGCCTATCAGGAGGCCTTGGCCCGCCAGGGCATCGGCGTCGCCCAGGTGCTTCTGACGCTCGACGACACCGAGGAACGGCGGCGCTATCTCAATGCGCGCGGCACCATCGAGACCCTGTTGCGCCTCGGCGCCATCCCCGTGATCAACGAGAACGACACCGTCGCCACCAACGAGATTCGCTACGGCGACAACGACCGTCTTGCGGCCCGGGTGGCGGTGATGATCTGTGCCGACGCCTTGGTGTTGCTGTCCACCATCGATGGGCTCTACACCGCCGATCCCCGGCTCGATCCCGATGCGAAATTGGTCGGCGAGGTCCACGCCATCACGCCGGAGATCGAGGCCATGGCCGGCAAGGCGCCGCCGGGATACACCTCCGGCGGCATGGTCACCAAGCTGGAAGCCGCCAGGGCGGCCATGGGCGCGGGCTGCCGCATGGTCATTGCCGACGGCAGAGAGGCCCACGCCTTGCAAGCGATCGGCGCCGATGGCCGGGGCACCTGGTTCATTCCGGAGGAAACGCCTCGCGCCCAACGCAAGCATTGGATTGCCGCCTCGCTGAAACCCATGGGGGTGCTGACCGTGGACGCCGGCGCACTGGCGGCACTCGGTGCTGGCAAGAGCCTGTTGCCGGCCGGCGTCGCCCAAGTGGAAGGCAGCTTCGACCGGGGGGATGCGGTCCGGGTCCTCGGCCCCGACGGCGGCGAAATCGCACGTGGGCTGGTGGCCTATACGTCGTCGGACGCCCGGCGGATCGCCGGGCACAAAAGCCGTGAAATCGAGGAAATCCTGGGCTACCGTGGCCGCGACGAGATGATCCACCGCGATGACCTTGTGGTGTTGGACCACGACAACGGCGAGTTGGACCGCGCGCGGAACGGGGAAACGGGAACACCATGACGGCCGCCGATATCAGCCGCAGCGATGAGCTTCATGCCGAGATGCAACGCCTGGGCGCGGCCGCCCGGGACGGTGCCCACGCGCTGGCCCGCGCCGGGACCGAGACCAAGAACCGCGCCCTTCTCGCCGCCGCCGAGGCAATTCGCGATGATGCGGGCGCCATCTTGGAGGCCAATGCCAAGGACATGGAGGCGGCCAAGCAGGCGGGCGGTACACCCGCCTTCCTCGACCGCCTGGCGCTGGACGCGGGCCGCGTCGAGGCGATGGCCAAGGGGCTGGAGGACATCGCGGGTCTTGACGATCCGGTGGGCGACGTCATCGCCGACTGGACCCGACCCAATGGGCTTAGGATCACCCGGGTCCGGGTGCCGCTGGGGGTGATCGGCGTGATCTACGAATCGCGCCCCAACGTCACCGCCGACGCCGCTGCCCTGTGCCTGAAATCCGGCAACGCGGTCATCCTGCGCGGCGGATCGGAAAGCTTTCATTCGTCGCGTGCCATTGCCGCCGCCCTGCATAAAGGATTGAACGCCGCCAACCTGCCGCAAAGCTGCATCCAGCTGGTCCCCACCACGGACCGCGCGGCGGTGGGCGAGATGCTGACCATGACCGGGTTGATCGACATCATCGTCCCGCGCGGCGGCAAATCGTTGATCGAGCGGGTCAGCGCCGAAAGCCGTATCCCCGTGATCAAGCATCTCGACGGCATCTGTCACGTCTATGTCGATGGCGGCGCCGACCTCGACATGGCGCGGGACATTGCCGTCAACGCCAAGATGCGCCGCCCCGGCATCTGCGGCGCGGCGGAAACCCTTTTGGTCGACCGGGCCGTCAAGTCGAGCCACCTCGCCCCCATCGTCACGGCACTGATGGAGGCCGGTTGCGAGGTCCGGGGCGATGCGGAGGTGACAAAAGCCGTCCCCGGCGCCAAGCCCGCGAGCGAGGCCGATTGGGATACCGAATATCTCGACGCCATCATCTCGGTCGCCCTGGTGGACGGGGTGGATGGCGCCATCGCCCATATCGAGGCGCACGGCTCCGGCCACACCGATTCCATCGTCACCGACCACGCATCCGCCGCCGAGACCTTCCTCGGCGACGTGGACAGCGCCATCGTCCTGCACAATGCCTCCACCCAGTTCGCCGACGGCGGCGAGTTCGGCATGGGCGCGGAGATCGGCATCTCCACCGACAAGCTTCATGCCAGGGGGCCGGTCGGAGTGGAACAGCTCACCAGCTACAAATACGTCGTCCACGGCGCCGGCCAGACCCGTCCCTGACGCGCCCTCCGCCGATGGTCCTCCCGCCCACGAGATCCCAGCCCTGACCCATCACCCGGCCCACATCCCGCGGACAACCGGTCCGCGCCTGACCGGGGCCGCAATGGCAGGCCTTCGGATCGGCGTGCTGGGCGGGTCCTTCAATCCCGCCCATGAGGGGCACCTGCATATTTCCAAGCTGGCGCTCAAGCGTTTGGGCCTCGACCAGGTGTGGTGGATGGTCTCGCCGCAGAATCCCCTGAAACCCGCCGACGGCATGGCACCGCAGCCCGAGCGCATGGCCTCGGCAAGGGCGGTCTCGGCGGGGAACCCCAGGATCGTCGTCACCGATATCGAGACCCGGCTGAATACGCGCTACACCACCGACACGCTGGACGCGCTGCTGGCGACTTTCCCCCGGGCCCATTTCATCTGGCTGATGGGTGCCGACAACCTGGAACAAATTCCCCGTTGGGAGAGGTGGGCCGACATCTTCCATATGGTGCCCATTGCGGTTTTCGACCGTGCCACGTATTCTTATCGGGCGCTTGCAAGCAAGGCGGCACACCGATTTCGGCGTTGCCGGGTGGCGGACCGGGGTGCCGCGGGCGCGGTCATGAGGCGGCCGCCGGCATGGGTCTATTTTCACACGCCATTGCACCCCGCCTCCTCGACCGAGCTTCGCGCCAAACGCAAGGCCGCGGACGAGGCGCGGCGCCGGTAATTCAGTTCAAGGGAGTGACACCATAGGGATCGAGGTGATTCCAACTGTTGAGAGTTCCACGCGGGGTCTTCCGCAGGGCCGATGGCACGGGCACACGGCGGCACGACTTGGCCGACCGGGATGGGCGCCGTGAAGGGCCCAAGCAAGCGCAAGGACCCCAAGGCCACACCCGGCACCCCCCGCCGCCGCACGCGGCGCACGCGGCGTTCCCCCGCAGAACGCGCCCGCCTGCTTGAGATCGTCGGTCAATCCCTCGAAGACGACATGGCGGAAGACGTCACGGTGATCGATCTCGCCGGCAAGACCACCATCGCCGATCATATGGTCATCGCCTCGGGCCGCAATGCGCGCCATATCGGCGCCATGGCCGACCACCTCAAGGAAAAGATCAAGGCGGCGGCCCTGCCGTCGCCGCCGATCGAGGGAGATTCCCGGTCCGACTGGGTGCTGATCGACGGCGGCGACGTCATCATCCACCTGTTCCGTCCCGAAACGCGGGCGCTCTACAATCTTGAAAAGATGTGGGGCGGCGATTGGACCGACCCCAATGCGGGCGACGGCGAAGATGCCGGGGCCAGCCCCCCGGCCACCGCCGGGACCTGAAGCCGCGCGGCCCGGCGCGGTCCATGCGCATTACCATCATCGCCGTGGGCCGGGCGCGACGCGGCCCGGAGCAAGCACTCTGCAAGGACTATCTCGGCCGGCTGCAGACACCCGCCGAGGTGATCGAAGTCGAAGAGCGCAAACCCCTGCCCCCTGCCGACCGGATCGAAAGCGAGGCCCGGCTGTTGCTGGATAAGATCCCCACCGGGGCCATCGTCATCGCCCTGGACGGGCGCGGCAAGGCGTTCAGCAGCGAGGACCTGGCGGCCCGAATGCAAACCTGGCGAGACGAGGGAACCCGCGAGATTGCCTTCCTGATCGGCGGCGCCGACGGCCTCGACCGCGCGGCGATCGACGGCGCCGATTTGGTGCTGTCCCTGGGCCCCATGACCTGGCCGCATCTGCTGGTCCGGGTCCTGCTGGCCGAGCAGCTTTACCGTGCCGAACAGATCCAAGCCGGGCACCCCTATCACCGGGCCGGGCCGCCGCCTGGCCGGTGACCGGCGCCGGCCCCCAAGGGTTAACATCTGGTTGTGCGGCCTAACCCTTAAGTCCTTGAGGAATAGGGCATATCGCGCTAGGTTCCGGCTCAGGCGGGGGTCTCGGGCGGCGCCCTGCCAAATTCATCAACGACATCGGGGACTTAGGGCCGATGCCTGCGAATTCTGACGCCGACGCCAACCGCCCCCGGCCGGTCGTGCTGTGCGTGCTGGATGGCTGGGGACATCGCGTACAGCGCGACAATAATGCCATCGCCATCGCCGAGGCACCCAATTGGCGGCGCTTCGTGGCGGAGTCCCCCAATACGCTGATCCAGGCTTCGGCGCTCGATGTCGGCCTGCCCGCGGGCCAGATGGGCAATTCCGAAGTGGGCCATATGAACCTCGGCGCCGGCCGGGTGGTGATGCAGGACATGCCGCGCATCGACGCGGGCCTCGCCGACGGCAGCCTGGCCGAGATCCCGGCGCTGACCCGGTTCATCGATAGGCTCAAGGAAACCGGCGGCACCTGCCACCTGATGGGACTGATCTCCCCGGGTGGGGTCCATTCCCACCAGGACGAGATCGCGGCGCTCGCCCGCATCGTCGGGGCGAAAGGCGTGCCGGTGGCGATCCATGCCTTCCTCGACGGGCGCGACACCCCGCCCAAGAGCGCACTCGGTTATCTCGCGACCCTTGAAGCCGCCATCGCCGGCGTACCAGGTCCCGGGATCGCCACGGTGACGGGCCGCTACTATGCAATGGACCGCGACAACCGTTGGGAACGCGTCTCCCGCGCGTACGACGTGATCGTCTCGGGGCAGGGCGAAACGGCGGCCGATGCCGCCGGCGCCGTCGCCGCGGGCTACGGCGACGATCTCACAGATGAGTTCATCCTTCCCACGCGGATCGGCGATTACGCCGGCATGGCGGACGGCGACGGGGTGTTGATGGGCAATTTCCGCGCCGACCGGGCCCGGGAAATCCTCGCCGCCCTGCTTGACCCGGCCTTCGATGGTTTCGACCGCACCCGCGTGGTCAAGACCGGGGCGGCGCTCGGCCTGACGGAATACTCGAGTGCGCTCAATGCTTTCCTCGATACCCTTTATCCCCAAGAGAGCCTGGACAACATTCTGGCCGCCGTTCTGGCCGATGCCGGGCTCACCCAGTTGCGCATCGCCGAGACCGAGAAATACGCCCATGTGACGTTCTTCTTCAACGGCGGCGTGGAGGAACCCTTCCCCGGTGAGGAACGCATCCTGGTGCCCTCGCCCAAGGTCGCCACTTACGATCTCAAGCCGGAGATGTCGGCGCCCGAAGTCACCGACAAGCTGGTGGACGCCATCGGCTCCGGGCGCTTCGATTTCATCTTGGTCAATTATGCCAATGGCGACATGGTGGGACATACCGGCGATCTCGATGCCGCCGTGAAGGCCGTGGAAGCGGTCGATGCCTGCCTCGGCCGCCTTGCCGAAGCGGTGACGAAGGCGGGCGGCACCTTGCTGATCACCGCCGATCACGGCAACGCGGAGCAGATGTTCGACGCCGATGGCAACCAACCCCACACCGCGCACACCACCAATCTGGTGCCTCTGATCTTGCTCAACGCGCCTGGGCACATAGGCGGCGTCCAAGAGGGACGGCTTGCGGATCTGGCACCGACGGTCCTTGACCTCTTAGGCATCGATCCGCCCGTCGAAATGACCGGCCGGTCCCTGCTGACCAGGGCGGGAGGCGAAGGTGAAAGTAAGAGTACGAGGGTCGAAGCCAGCGTCTGACCGCGCCGTCTCACCGGCCGGACGAACCGCGCGGGCCGTCGCCGCCATCGGTGCGGCGGTTCTTGTCCTGTCCGCCGCCGCCCATGCCCAATCCGCCGACAAGCCCGAAAAAGCCGACGCGATCGAACGTGCGCTGCAGGCGGAACGCGAACGCAGCAAGGAGCTTGAGCGCAAGGCCAAGGCCCTGGCCCGGGAGACCGCCGCCATCAGCCGGCAGATGGTGAGCAAGGCGCGGGAAGCCCGCTTGCTGGAGCGGCGGATTGCCGGACTCAAGACCAGGCTGGAGGACATCTGGAATCTGGAGCAGAGCAAGCTCGGCGATCTCCGGCGCCAGCATCGCAAGCTGTCACGGCTGCTCGGCGCCTTGCAGCGGATCGCCCGCAATCCCCCGGAAGCCATGATGGCCTATGCCGATTCGGCGCGCGACGTATTGCGCAGCGCCATGCTGCTGCGTGCGGTCTTGCCACAACTCGAGGCCGAAGCGGATAAGCTGAAGGAAGAACTCGAATCGATCGGCCGGCTTCGCGCCACGGCGGCGAAGCGCAAGAGCGCGCTCGATGCCGCAGCGGAGAAGCTCACGGCCAAGCGTCAGGATCTCGACAAGCTGCTGAAGCGCAAGCAGGCATTGGCACGCACCACCCGGACCGAACAGGAGCGTGCCCTCGCCCGCAGCGCCGCCCTGGCGGCGCAGGCCCGCAACCTCCACGGCTTGCTGGCCAGCATTGAGCATGACCGCAAACGCCTGAAGGCCTTGCCGCCGCCCGCCGCCAAACCCACCACGCCCAGCGTCGCCACCCCGTCCACCGCCCCAAACGTTCCCACGCCACCCATTCCCCCGAAATCCACAGGCATGGCCGGCCAGACCCAGTTGGCGCTGGCACCGGCGCTGCGCATGTCCCGCGCGCGCGGACGGTTGGTGGTCCCGGTGGTGGGGCGGATCGTGTCCAAATACGGGCGGAAAGAGCCGATTGGTACCCGAATCAAGGGGTTACGCTTCGAGACGGGCGACGGCGCCCAGGTCGTCGCGCCTCATGCCGGCCAAGTCGTATTCGCCGGCCGGTTCCGCGGATACGGGCGGCTCTTGATCATCGATCATGGCGAGGGATATCATACGCTCCTTGCCGGACTGGGCCGGATCGACGTCGCGGTTGATCAAAAGCTTCTGACCGGCGAACCTGTAGGAATCATGGCCCCGTCGGGGAAAGGGTCCCCCCGGCTTTACTTGGAACTTCGCCGCAACGGCCGGCCTGTTGATCCCCAGCCATGGCTGGCGGCGACACCAAACGACAAGGTAAGCGGATGAAACGATTTGTATGTCTGGCGGCGCTGGTCGTCGCCTTAGGAATGTCCGGTTTCTCAGCCCAAGGGGCCACCGAGGAAAAAACCAAGAAGGCTGGGGATCGGGAAACCTTTCGCCAGCTGGAACTATTCGGCACCGTGTTCGACCGCGTCCGTTCCGATTACGTGGAAGAGGTCGATGTCGAGAAACTGATCGAGAGTGCCATCAACGGCATGCTGACCTCCCTCGATCCCCACTCCAGCTATCTCAACGAAAAGATCTTCCAGGACATGCAGGTCCAGACCCGGGGCGAATTCGGAGGGCTGGGCATCGAGGTGACCATGCAGGACGGGCTGGTCAAGGTCATGTCGCCGATCGACGACACGCCGGCTTCGCGGGCGGGCATCAAGACCGGGGATCTGATCACCCATCTCGACGATGAACAGATTCGCGGCCTGACCTTGCAGCAGGCCGTGGAAAAGATGCGCGGCCCGGTCGGGACAAAGATCAGGCTGACCATCCGGCGCGCCACCAAGGAGCCGTTCAACGTCACCATCACCCGAGCCAAGATCAAGATCACGCCGATCAAGGCGCGCATCGAAGATAAGGATATCGGCTATATCCGCATCACGTCCTTCAACGAGCAGACCACCCGCGGCCTGCGCCGGAACTACACCAAGCTTGCCAAGGAGGCCAAGGGCGGCCTGAAGGGATTGATCCTCGATCTCCGCAACAATCCGGGCGGCCTGCTGCGGGAAGCCGTGAACGTTTCCGATGCCTTCCTCGACCGCGGTGAGATCGTGTCCACCCGCGGCCGTGAATCCAGCCGGGGCCAGCGGTGGAATGCCGAAAAAGGCGATATCTCCAAGGGCTTGGCCATGGTGGTCTTGCTCAACGGCGGATCGGCCTCGGCCTCGGAGATCGTCGCAGGCGCCCTGCAGGACCATCGCCGGGCGATCATTCTCGGCACCAAGTCCTTCGGCAAGGGATCGGTGCAGACCATCATCCCCATGCCGGGGCATGGGGCCTTGAGGTTGACGACCCAGCGTTACTACACGCCGTCGGGCCGTTCCATCCAGGCCATGGGGATCGAACCGGACATCACCATCCGCCAATTGCGTCTCTCCAAAGTTTCCGATGCCGCGCGGCGGCGCGAGAAGGACCTGCGCGGCGCCCTAGGCGATGGAGAGGACGGCGACAAGCCTGAGGAAGGCTCGAGCCCGGAGGCCAAACCCGAGGCCGAGCCGGAAGCGAAACCGGGCGATGACAAGGATGGGAAACCCGATGACGCCGCGAAGAAAGAGGACGAGAAGATCACCGACTACCAGTTGACCCGGGCGATCGGCATCCTCCGGGGTATCGCGCTTTATAGGAAGGGGACCGACTGATCGGGGCGCCGACCGACATGCGCCTTCCTCAAACATCTCATGCCGGTGGCACCGCGCCACCGGCGGGCGGGAAAGGGCTCAGCGCCCTGGCGGTGACGTCCATCGCCCTGCTGATCTTCGCCTGTACCGTCGGCGCCTGGCTGTATTTCAGTGGTCCGCCGGTCGACCCCAAAAAGGGTCCCGCGGTGGTGGTCGAATTGGCCCCGCTGCCAAAGCCCAAACCCAAGCCCACGGCGCCGCCGATCCAACCACCCGCGGCCACGCCCGCGGTTCCCGATACGCCCGCCAAGGTCCCCGACGTCCCGGCACAAACCGCCCCGCCCAAAGGTACCGCGGCAAAGCCGGCCCCAACGCCGCCGGCGGTTCCGGCTCCGGATCAGCCACCTACCGCTGCCGCCCCCGATGCGCCGCAGACCCCGGCACCGGGAACCGCTCAAGCCCCCGCCGTCCAGCCCACCCCACCACCGGTGCCTGCGGCGCCTCCGGCCCAGACGGCGAAACTGCCGGCCGCCGTCGGCGGCGGCCTGCGACCCGCGCCCGATCCCGCCCTGGTGGAAAAGACCCGTCTTGGCCCCCTGCCCCGGGTATCGCCCGACGGCCGCAAGCCGTGGCAGACCTACGCCCGGCCCTTCGATCCCGGCGACAGGCGGCCGCGGGTCGCCATCATCGTCAGCGGCCTGGGACTTTCAGGAGCCGCGACCGAGGCCGCGATTCAGCGGCTGCCCGGCCCGGTGACGCTCGCCTTCGCGCCTTATGCCAAGGGCTTGCCGCAATGGATCGCCCTGGCCCGGGCGGCGGGTCATGAGGTGCTTCTCGACTTGCCGATGGAGCCGGTCAATTTCCCGGCCAACGATCCCGGCCCCCACACCCTGCTGACCAGCCTGACCGCCGACCAGAACCGGGAGCGTCTGCACTGGCTGCTGGGCCGGGTGACGGGCTATGTCGGCGTGGTCAACCGGATGGGATCGCGCTTCACCACATCGGCGACCCATGTCCGTCCCGTCCTCAAGGAATTGGAGAAGCGCGGCCTGTTGTTCGTGGATTCGCGCTCTTCCCTGCGCTCGATCGCCGCCCAGATGGCCCGGGAGGTGGGATTGCCGCGCGCAGTCAACAACCGGTTCATTGACGGGGAAGCGTCCCGGGACGCCATCGATTCCCGTCTGAACGAGATCGAGCGTATCGCCAAGGCGTCGGGCTATGCCGTCGGCATCGGCGCGCCCTTCCCGGTGACCATCGACCGCCTGGTGCGGTGGGCCAAATCGTTGGAGAGCAAGAAGCTCGTCCTGGCCCCCATCTCCGCCCTGGTCAACACCCAAACCAATTGAAGGCTGCGATGTCAGTCCGCCACCTCCCCTATCGGCCCGGGGTCGGCATTATGCTGTTCAACGCCGGCGGCCGGGTCCTGGTGGCCCGGCGCATCGACATGGTGTCGGAAGCCTGGCAGATGCCCCAAGGCGGGATCGACAAGGGCGAAGCGCCGTTGGATGCCGCCTTCCGGGAGATGGAGGAGGAGATCGGCACCGCCAAGGCCGAGCTTCTCGCCGAGACCGAAGACTGGCTCAACTACGACCTGCCCGATGATCTCGTCCCCATATTGTGGAAAGGACGGTTTCGGGGGCAGACCCAGAAATGGTTTGCCCTCAGGTTCACCGGCACCGATGCCGATATCGATATCGAAACGAAAAAACCTGAATTCCTGGACTGGAAATGGGCCGAGGTCGACGCCCTGCCCGACCTGATCGTCCCCTTCAAGCGGGACCTCTATGCCGAACTTGTCCGCCGCTTCGGTCCCCTGGCCGAGACCATACGCGGCGCACCCTGACCGCCAAGAATTCCAGAGGCTTGCTCTAGACCGGGACCTCAGCCGGCAACGGCCTGGGCCAGCCGTTTGCGGCGCCAATCCATGACGTTCCAGGCGATCGCGGACAACATGCGCGAGGACACGCCCCCGGACGGCAATCCCGCGGCATCCATCGACATGGCGATGCCGCGCTTTACCACGGCGGGGTTATAGAAACTGTAGGCCCGCGCCGCATAAGCGTCGGCGTTGGATCGGCGATCATAGGCTTCGCCATTGCCGTTGGCGGCAAAGTACGCATAGGACAGCTCGTCATCGTCGGATTCGCCGATGCGGTTCAACACCACCTTGACCTTGGACCAGCGGCTCGGCCGCTCGGCCTCCTGATAGCGGGCGAGATAGCTGTAAAACAGTTTGTAATGGCGGAACTCGTCATCGGCGATATGACCGCAGATCGCCTTGAGGACGGGTTCTTCGGCGGCGTCGCGCAGTGCGCTGTAATAGGAGCTGGTCCCCACTTCGACCACGCAACGGGCCACCAGCTCGCAGGACCGGCTGCCGCGCACGGATTCGGTTGAATCGACCGGAATCTTGT
>JAHEKA010000041.1 GCA_024638585.1 Rhodospirillales bacterium | reverse complement strand
GGAATAATCGAACTCGCAGGCCTGTCCGATGACAATGGGCCCGGCACCAATGATCAGGATCGATTTGATGTCGGTCCGCTTGGGCATGGCCTAGCGCTTCTCCATCAGATCGATGAAGCGGTGGAACAGGTAATGGCTGTCCTGGGGGCCGGGAGAGGCCTCGGGATGGTACTGCACCGAAAAGACCGGTTTGCCCTTGACCCTGAGGCCTTCCAGAGATCCGTCGAAGAGCGAGGCATGGGTCTTTTCGACGCCTGCGGGCAGGCTGTCCTCGATCACCACGAAGCCGTGGTTCTGCGACGTGATCTCCACCTTGCCGGTCGCAAGGTCCTTGACCGGGTGATTGGCGCCGCGGTGGCCGATCTCCATCTTCTTCGTCTTCGCGCCCAAGGCCAGGGCCAGGATCTGATGGCCGAGGCAGATGCCGAACACCGGCAGGCCCGCCTTCAGCACTTCCTGCACAGCCGGCACGGCGTATTGACCGGTCGCCGCCGGATCGCCCGGACCGTTAGACAGGAACACGCCGTCCGGCTTGTACTTGAGGATGTCTCGTGCCGATGCCGTCGCCGGGACCACCGTCACCTTGCAGCCGGCTTGGGCCAGGCAGCGCAGGATATTGCGCTTGGCGCCGAAATCGACGGCAACCACGTTGAATCGGGATTTGGGCCCATCGTCGTAGCCCGCGGCGATTGACCAGGTGCCGCCCTGCCAGTCATAGGGTTTGGTGCAGGTGACTTCGCGGGCCAGGTCCATTCCGGCCAGCCCCGGCCATTGGGCGGCGCGGGCTTGCAAGGCCTTGATGTCGATCTTGCCCCCGGGCACGTGGCAGAGCGCGCCGGTGGGGGCGCCTGAATCGCGGATGCGGGCGGTCAGCGCCCTTGTGTCGATGCCGGCGATTCCGGGCAGGTTCTTTTCCTTCAGCCAGGCATCCAAATGCGCGTCCGCCCGCCAGTTCGATGGATCGGTGATCTCGGCGCGCACCACCAGGCCGCGCGCGGCGGGCTCGAGGGTCTCGATGTCTTCCGGGTTGGTGCCGACATTGCCGATATGGGGAAAGGTGAAGGTGATGATCTGTCCGGCATAGGACGGATCCGTGAGGATCTCCTGATAACCGGTGATCGAGGTGTTGAAACAGACCTCGCCCACGGTCTCCGCCGCGGCACCCAGGCCCATCCCCCAAAAGGTTGTCCCGTCGGCAAGCACAAGGGCCGCGGTCGCGCCCGGCGGCTTGGTCTTGGTGCCGGCCCGCAGATTGGCCATCACCGCTTTCTCCGACGCATCGCCCGGGCGCGCGGAAACCACCTTCCCCTTGCGCGTCGCGCGCGCTTGGGAGAGCGTCTTTGCGGCTTTCGCCATGGGCTAAGGTCCCTATCGGGATTTGAGGCGGCGCCGGGTACGGCGGCGGTCGTAAAAACCTCCGTGTGATAGGCCAAGCATCTCGCGCCGTCAAGGATTATGGCGGATAATTTTCAATTTATAATCAATGATTTACGATTTTTCTTGCCGTTGCCATTTTTGACAAACTCCTGTAATGTCCCGCCTTTCCCATCACGAACGGGTTGGCCATGCTCCGCCAGGAGATCAATGACGCCTTGAAGGCGGCAATGAAGGCACAGGATCGACGCGCGACGTCGACCTTGCGTCTGATTCTCGCGGCCCTGAAGGACCGCGATATCGCCGCGCGTGGTGAGGGCGGCGAGGACGGCGGCATCCCCGATGAGGCCGTCCTGGACATGCTGCAGAAGATGATCAAGCAGCGCCACGATTCAATCGAGCAATATGAGAAAGGTGGCCGCGCCGATCTGGTGGCTCAGGAATCCGAAGAGATTGAAATCATCGCCCGCTTCCTGCCCAAGCAGTTGGACGAGGACGAGGCGAATGCAGCCATCGGCGAGGTGGTCGACGAGCTCGGCGCCACCACCATCAAGGATATGGGCAAGGTGATGGGTGTCTTGAAGGAGCGCTACGCGGGGCGCATGGATTTCTCCAAGGCGGCGGCAATCGCCAAGGCGCGGCTCGGCGGCTGAGGCTTAAGCGGCCGGCGAGGCCGTCTCCATCTATCCCCGCCTTTCAACAAATTTTATCCTGTGGATAACTTGATTTCCTTCGCAATCGCGCCCGCCCCTGTCTATCTTGTCGGGGAAGACGGGATGGCGTCGTGATCGATTCCTGCGCCGCGCGTCTCAGGGGCTCGGCGCGCGATCGATGGCATTTTCCGACAGGTTCCTTGACGAGATCAGAGCCCGGGCGGGGCTCGCCGAACGCATTGCGCGCAAGGTGAAATTGACCAAGCGGGGCCGGGAATACTCGGGCCTCTGCCCGTTCCACAATGAAAAGACGCCGTCCTTCACGGTCAACGAGGCCAAGGGCTTTTTCCACTGCTTCGGCTGCGGCGCCCATGGCGATGTGATCGGCTTCGTCATGCGGACCGAGAACCTTTCCTTTCCCGAAGCGGTCGAACGCCTGGCCGATGAGGTCGGGCTCGAGGTGCCGGTCAGTTCGCCGGAGGAACGCGCCCGGGCCGAGCAGGCGGTCTCACTCTACGCGGTCACGGAGAAGGCCTGCGCCTGGTTCGAGAGCGAGCTCAAATCCCCGCGCGGGGAGGCGGCGCGCGAGTACCTCGCCAACCGGGGCCTCGATGAGGAAACCATCGCCCGTTTCCGCATCGGCTACGCTCCCGATACCCGCCACGGCCTCAAGACCGCGCTGTCGGGCAATGGGGTGACGGAATCGCTGCTGGTCACGGCCGGGCTCTTGATCGTGCCCGAGGACGGGCGGGCCAGCTATGACCGTTTCCGGGGGCGGGTCATCTTTCCCATCTTCGACCGCCGCGGGCGGCCGGTCGCCTTCGGCGGGCGCATCCTCGGCGACGGCACCCCCAAATATCTCAATTCGCCTGATACGCCGCTGTTCCAGAAGGGTCAGCTGGTCTACGGCTGGTCCCACGCCCTGCAGCAGGCCCGTGAAACGGACATCCTTGTGGTGACCGAGGGCTATATGGACGTGATTGCCCTGATTCGCGCGGGCATCCCGGCGATGGCCCCGCTCGGCACGGCGCTGACGGAATCCCAGATGCTGGCGCTATGGCGCGTGGTCGACGAACCGGTGCTGGCCTTCGACGGCGATGCGGCGGGCGGCCGGGCGGCGTCGCGGGCGGCGGAACGCGCCCTGCCCCTGCTGGCGCCGGGCAAGAGCTTCCGCTTTGTCACCCTGCCGCGCGGCGAGGATCCCGACAGCCTGGTCCGGGCCCGGGGGGCGCGGGGCATGGAATCGCTGATCGCGAGTGCCCGTCCCATGGCCGATGTGATCTGGGATCTGGAAACCCGGGGCCGGGCGGTGGACACGCCGGAACGCCGGGCGGCGGTCGAAAAGGCGCTGATCGCACGCGCCCGGGGGATTGCGGACAAGCAGGTGCAGGAATACTACGTGCGCGATTTTCGCCGGCGCCTGCGTGAGGCTTTCGCCGATTTCTCCCCAGTGTCGGGCGCCCGTCGCCGGGCGTCCGCCAACACGGGGCCGGAGTCGCGCCGGCGCCTGGCCAGCGATCCCCTGATCGGCACCGAGGACGGCCGCGCCGATGCCCGCGAACGGGTTCTGGTTGCGACCGTTCTGAATCATCCCGATCTGCTGGACGACGTGGCCGAAGAGTTTGCCGCGGCCGAGATCGGCAGCCACGAGCTCAACAGCCTGCGCCAGGCGATCGTCGAGGCCGCCGCCATGGGCGAGGCGGCGGACGCGGAAGCGCTGGCGAAGTCGCTCGGGGCACGTGGATTCGGGCGTTTGGTCGACGCGCTGGTGGGCTCGCAGGCTCAGGTTCTCGATTGGTTCGCACGTCCCGGCGCGGGCCGGGGCGATGCCTTGACCGGGTTCCGCCATGCGCTGGACCTTCATGTCAGGGGGTCGGGCGGCACCGCGGAGCTGGATGCCTGCGAATCCGCCTTTGCCCGGGACCCAAGCGAGGAAAACTGGGCCCGCCTGCAGGCGGCCAGGCAGCAACTCCTTGAAAAATCAGCGCATGAAGACCTTGTCACGGACTTCGGATCCGGCCCGAAAGACAGCGAAAATGCATGAAATTCACGCTTTTTATACAATAAATGGATTGAATTTCATGTCGTTAGTCCTTAAATCTGTCGGACCGTATCGCGCGGGCCTGAAATGGGGGCGGCCGCGCTGCGGCTGCGCGCGTCCAATTATGCGTTGATCCCAGACGTAATATTTGGCTTAGAGGAGCGGGTGATCAGTCTATGGCGACCAAGATAGCAGCGAAAAAACAGCAGAAGCCGGCAGAATCCGAGGACTCACAGGACGAATCAACCCCTGAAGGTCCCGTCATCGATTCGCTGGGCGCCACCATCAAGAAGATGTTGGCCAAGGGCAAGGAGCGGGGCTACGTCACCTATGACGAGCTCAACACCGCGCTGCCCCAGGACCAGTTTACCTCGGAACAGATCGAGGACACCATGGCCCAACTCAATGAGATGGGCATCAATGTCGTCGAGAACGAGGAGGGCGAAGAGGCCGCTGCCCGTCCCGCCGAAGGCGAGCAAGCCAAGCCGGAAAAGGCTGCCGAAAGCTCGAACGAAGAGGAATACGGACGCACCGACGATCCCGTGCGCATGTACCTGCGCGAGATGGGCTCCGTCGAGCTGCTGTCGCGTGAGGGCGAAATCAGGATCGCCAAGCGTATCGAGGCCGGTCGCGAAGAGATGATCGGCGGTATCTGTGAAAGCCCGCTGACGCTGGCCGCGATCATCGAATGGCGCGACGCGCTCAAGAACGATGAGCTTCTTCTGCGCGACATCATCGACCTGGACGCGACCTATGGCGGCGGACCCGAGGCGGCCAACAAGCAGTCGGCCGATGCCAACGGCGTCGACGGCAAGCCCGACGGCGAAAACAAGGCCGAGGCCGCGGACTCCAAGGATTCGTCGAAAGAGAACGAGGACGACGAGGACAAGGACGACGAGGAGGGCGAGGCCAACCTCTCGCTTGCCGCCTTGGAAGCGAAGCTCAAGCCCCAGGTGCTGGAGAATTTCGACGACATCGCCAAGACCTACAAGAAGCTGATGACGCTGCAGGGCAAGCGCCTTGAAGCCGTGCGCAAGGGCGAAGACCTGACGCCTGCGTCGAACCGTCGCTACGACAAGCTGACCGGCGAACTCATCGAGCTGATGGAAAACGTGCATCTCAACAACGGCCGTATCGAGCAGTTGATGGACGAGCTCTACGGGCTCAACCGCCGGCTGGTGCAGAAGGAAGGCCAGTTGCTGCGCTACGCGATGAAATGCCGCGTCAAGCGTGAGGAATTCCTCGAGCGCTATTCCGGTCAGGAGATGGATCCTAACTGGCTGCGGCGGATTTCCCGTCTCAAGGACAAGGGCTGGAAGGCTTTCGCCACCAAGCATCGGGACGAAATCAAGGAAATACGTGGCGACATCGCCGAGGTGCTGGGCCGGGCGATGCTCGACATCAGCGAGTTCAAGCGCATCGTCAACCGCGTCCAGAAGGGTGAGCGCGAGGCGGCCCGGGCCAAGAAGGAGATGGTCGAGGCCAACCTGCGCCTGGTGATCTCCATCGCCAAGAAGTACACCAACCGCGGCCTGCAGTTCCTGGACCTCATCCAGGAAGGCAATATCGGCCTGATGAAGGCGGTGGATAAGTTTGAATACCGGCGCGGCTATAAATTCTCGACCTACGCCACCTGGTGGATTCGCCAGGCCATCACCCGCTCGATCGCGGACCAGGCCCGGACCATCCGCATCCCGGTGCATATGATCGAGACCATCAACAAGCTGGTGCGCACCTCGCGTCAGATGCTCCATGAGTTCGGCCGCGAGCCGACGCCCGAGGAGCTGGCCGAACGGCTCGGCATGCCGTTGGAGAAGGTGCGCAAGGTGCTGAAGATCGCCAAGGAACCGATCAGCCTCGAGACCCCCATCGGCGATGAGGAAGACAGCCATCTGGGCGATTTTATCGAGGACAAGAACGCGGTCCTTCCGGTCGAGGCGGCGATCCAGTCCAATCTGCGCGAAACCACCACGCGGGTTCTGGCCTCGCTCACCCCGCGCGAGGAACGGGTTCTCAGGATGCGGTTCGGGATCGGCATGAATACCGATCACACCTTGGAAGAGGTCGGCCAGCAGTTCTCGGTCACCCGGGAACGTATTCGCCAGATCGAGGCCAAGGCGCTCAGGAAGCTCAAGCATCCGTCGCGTTCGCGCTTGCTGAGATCCTTCCTGGATACCTAACCCTAAGAGGCGCGCGGTCCCTTGGGCCTCGCCGCATTGCTGCGATCGCCGCTGTCCAGGCTGTTTCTGCGTCCGGCCTATGACCGCATGGCGGTGTGGGCCATCGCGCGCCACTATTTCCCCCTCTCCCGGGCTTGGGCCGCCGCTTTGGCGGCCGAAGGCGATGCCGACCGCCTGGCGGCCGTGATCCCGGCCTATGCGGGCAGGCGGCGGGCGGCGGAGCAGGCCCTGGCGCGGCTTGGCCCCAGGATCGAGGCCTATGAGGCGGCCGTCCGCCGCTGGGAAGACGCCTTCTTCGGCTCCGTACCGCCGGATGCCGGGGCGCTTGCGGAGATCGAGCGCAGCCGCGCACTGGCCGCGCAGTCGCTGATGCTGGGCCGTGTCGAATTCATGAGACATGGTCTGGCAAAGGGGGTTCCGCCGATTGCCTGGTCCATGGTCGATCGCGAAGCCGTCGAACTCCGCCATGGTCATCGGCTGGCGGCACCGGCCGCGGCGTTCCCGGCGGCGGGGCCTGCCCGGTTCGAAACCTCGCGCGTGATAGCGGGACCGCGCTTCGATACCCATTGGCTGCGGACACCAAGCGACGTCGGCGGTGAAAGCGAAACCCTTTGGGCCCGGGTGGAGCGGCCCCATGGGGAGGGCCCCCATCCCGTCCTGATCTTCACCCACGGCATATGCATGGAGATGGAGTACTGGCTGGAAGAGAACGGTCCCGCCCAACGGCTCGCCTCTTCGGGGCTCGCGGTGGTGCGCCCCGAAGGGCCCTACCATGGGCGTCGCCGGCGCACGGGCTATTTCGGGGGCGAGCCGGTCTTCGCCCTTGGCCCGATGGGGATGCTCAATTATTTCGAGGCCCATGTCCGGGAATTGGGGGAGCTCATCGCCTGGGCGCGAGCGGAGTTCGGCGGACCGGTGGCGGTCGGCGGGGTCAGCCTGGGTGCGTTGTCGGCCCAGCTGGTGGTCGGCGCCGCGGCCCATTGGCCGCCGGAAATGCGCCCCGATGCCGCGCTCCTGGTCACCTCCAGCGCCTCGGTACTGGAAGCGGCGGTGGCGGGCAGCCTGCCCCGCGCCATTGGCGCCGTAGATGTTCTTGACCGCGAGGGCTGGACCCGGGATCGGCTCGAACGCTGGGCACCGCTGTTGCAGCCGGGCAGCGCCCAGGCGCTGGCGGGTGAGAAGATCGTCGTGCTGTTGGGGCGCCGCGACACCATTACGCCTTATGCCGAGGGAGAGGCGCTGGTCCGCAAATGGCAGGTGCCGGACGTCAACCTGTTCCAGCATGATCTCGGCCATTTCACCGCGTCCTTGAGCCTTTACCGGGACCCGGCCCCGTTCGATCGCCTGCGGGCGGTGCTCAATGAGGTTTGATCCGCCAACCCAACCGCCCAGGCTTGACCGCGGCCTGGAGAAGAGTACCTTTCCTCCGGGCCCGTAGTTCAGCGGTTAGAACCCACCGCTCATAACGGTGTTGTCGCAGGTTCGAATCCTGCCGGGCCCACCATCATCCCAAATGCCTGTCAGGACCGAGTGGGGTCGGGGATGGTTCTCGATTGCCCTTCCCTGGCTGTGGGTGTTCGCCTATTTTCAAGGGGCGGGCAGCTTGGCTTTTGAACAATGCGCCAAGGGCCGGGCAGAGTGACACGCGGCAATCTGGGGAGAACGCAATGGACGACAGTGGCAAAGGGGCGCCCCGTAAGGCGCGGGTGCTGGGCATCAACCACGTGGTGCTGGAGGTCGGCGACCTGGATGAGGCGTTGGACTTCTACGGCGCCATTTTCGATTTCACCCTGCGTGGGCGCGGCGATCACAACGCCTTCATCGGCATGGGTGACCAGTTCATCCAGCTCACCATCAACAAGCGCGATGGGGGGCCCGACACCAAGCGCCATTTCGGCCTGGTGGTGGACGATCGAGACGGCGTAGCCGAGGCGTTGGAGGCGGCGGGCGCGGAGCGGGTCGGCGAACGGCTCAATTTCCGCGATCCCTGGGGCAACCGGATCGAGGTGGTGTCCTATGCTGGGATCCAGTTCACCAAGGCCGACCACGTGCTCAAGGGCATGGGTGTCGGTAGAATCGAGAAGACCGACGAGGCGGTGAAGGAATTGAGCGAGGCGGGCATGGCGCCGCCCAAGGCATGAGGCGCACTTTGAGCCGGCTGGCGTGGCCCGACGGGGACGCCCTGGGCGGGGAGGAGAAGAGGCGATGAGCGACGGCGTTCTGGCCGGAAAGGTGGCGCTGGTAACGGGCGGTTGCCGGGGCATGGGCCGCGAGATGGCGATCGCCTTCGCCCGGGCGGGGGCCGCCGGCGTCGGCGTGATGGCGGCGCCCGGATCCGACGAGACCGAGGCCGACATCAAGGCCGAGATCGACGCCGTCGTGGCGGAGATCGAGGCCGCGGGGGGCAAGGCGCTCGGCATCCTGGGTGATGTCGGCAAATGGGCCGATTGCCGGCGCGCCGTGGACGATACCATCGCCGCTTTTGCCGGGCTCGATATCCTGGTCAACAACGCCGGTAAGAGTGGGCGCTATGTCGGCACCGGCGGCAGGCGCCGTATTCCGTTCTATGAGGCGGATACGGCGGGCTATTGCGAAGTGATGGAGACCAACGTCAACGGGCCGTTTCTGATGGCACGGGCGGCAACTCCTCATATGATCAAGGCGGGCTGGGGACGCATCATCAATATCTCCAAGAATGTCGACGCCATGCATCGGGCTCTGAACAGTCCCTACGGGCCGTCCAAGGCGGCGCTGGAGGCGGCCACCCTGGTGTGGGCCGAAGATCTGGTGGGCACCGGCGTGACCGTCAATTCGCTGGGGCCGGGCGGTTCGGTCAACACCAGGTTTGGCTCGGGCCAGCTCCCCGGCGCCGGCATGGAGCCCGAGGTCATCGTGCCGCCGGCCTTGTGGCTGGCGTCCGAAGCATCCGATGGTGTCACCGGCTGCCGTTATATCGCCAAGCATTGGGATGCCGCGCTTGACCCCGATCAGGCGGCCGAAGGTTGCCGTGAACCTGCTGTGTTCCCTGTGCCGGAACGCGAAACACCGCTCGACCGTGCCTGGACAAAAAGCCCGCTTTCCAGAGGCGGCTGAGGCCCCGCGCGCGGCCACCGAGAGGTTTCATTCTCAGTGTTGAGACACTAATTTCCCGACCCATCCCTTAACAACGATCGAAAACGTCCGAGGTGTCCGAATGTCCGATGCTCCCCATGATCCCCCCTTCCGTGCCGAGTTGATCGGCAGCCTCGTCCGGCCCGCCGAAATCAAAACCGCCCGCGCGGATTTCGAGGCCGGGCGGATTGACGCGGCGGGGCTGCGCGCGGTCGAAGATGAGGAGATCCGCAAGGTCGTCGCCATGCAGGAAGGGCTTGGCTTCCGGGTGGTGACCGACGGTGAGCTGCGCCGGCATTCCTATTACGACAGCTTCACCACCCACGGGATCACCGGACTGCGCGAAGGGCCCGATATCCGTGGCCAGTTCGCCTATCACGATTCCAGCGGCGACGAGATCGGCCAACGGGTGCCGCAGATTTACGACAAGGTGACCTGGGCCGGCCCGACGAATGTCGACGATTTCAAGTTTACGGCGTCCTGCGCCCGCACGGGCCTGCCCAAGGTCACCCTGCCGGGTCCGGCCTATATCCATTTCCGGGCCGGCCGCGCCAATATCTCAGAGGATGTCTATCCCAACCTCGACGATTTCTGGTCCGACCTGACCGGGGCTTATCGTGCCGAGATGGAAGCCCTGGCCGCGGCGGGGTGCCGCTACATCCAGATCGACGAAACCTCGATTGCGAAATTGGGCGATCAGGAAATCCGCGACGGCCTGAGCGCGCGCGGCGATGACTGGGAGGAGTTGCTCGACATCTATACCGACGCCATCAACGCGCTGGTGGATGGCGTTCCCGACGGTGTCGCCTTCGGCATCCATCTCTGCCGGGGCAACAAATCGGGCCATTGGCAGGCCGCCGGCGGCTATGACCTGGTCGCTGAAAAACTTTTCCGCAAGCTGAGGATCAATTTCTATTTCCTGGAATACGATTCGGAACGCGCCGGTTCCTTCGAACCGCTTGCCGCGGTGCCCGACGACAAGACCGTCGTCATCGGCGCCATGACCACCAAGTCCGGTGACCTGGAGGCGGAGGAGGTGCTCAAGACGCGGATCGAGGAAGCCAGCCGATTCGTGTCTCGAGACCGGCTGGCGATTTCACCGCAATGCGGTTTTTCCAGCAATGTCGATGGCGTCATGAGTGTCGACCAACAGCACGACAAGATGGTGCGGCTGATGGACGTGGCGCGGGAGCTTTGGCCCGACGCCTGAGCCCCTGCCGTGCCGAGTGCGGGGGAAAGGCCCCGGCCTCGTAAACGGACCATGGCCGCTGCCGCTTAGTCCGCCGCATCGCGCCCCAGCGCAAGCAATGCCGCTTCGGTCCGGTTGCTGACCTTCAGAAGTTTGAGAATCGTTGAAACGTGGATCTGCACGGTGCGTGGGGAGATGCCCAGGATCTCCGCGATATCGATATTGCGCTTGCCGGTGGCGATCAATTCCAGGACTTGGCGCTGGCGTGGCGTCAGGACGGAAGTCGCAGGGTTGGGATGGGGCAGGGAAAACCGTCCGCCTTCCTCC
>JAHEKA010000490.1 GCA_024638585.1 Rhodospirillales bacterium | reverse complement strand
TCAAAGCGATTGACCCAAACAACCTGAAAGCCGAAATGAGCCGCCCCATGGGCGTCCCATCCGTTGGCCGACACAAAACAGATCCCGCCCGGTTCGACGTCAAGCGCATCGACGCTCAACTGATAGACCTTGGGGTCGGGCTTGAAGGTTCCCACGTCGGCAACCGATCGCACATCGTCCAGCAGCGCCCCCAAGCCCGCGCTCTCGACCGCGCCGCGCAACATGTCGGGGGAGCCGTTCGACAGGATAGCGGTCTTGAATCCGCCGTCCCTCAGCCGCGCCAATACGGACGGGACCTCCGGGTAGGGCGCCAATTCCCAATAGAGGGACAAGAGCTTTTCCCGCAGCTCGGGCGACGACAGTCCGAGTGCCCCCATCGCGAAGTCGAGCCCGTCCTTGGTGACCTCCCAGACAGGCTTGTAGTCGTTCATGAGGCTGCGCAGCCAGGTGTATTCCAGCTGTTTCGTCCGCCACATGGCCGATAGCGGGCCCGCATTGTCGCCGAGATCCTCCGCGCATCGCGCCGCCGCCGCATGAACGTCGAACAACGTGCCGTAGGCGTCAAATACGCAGGCGCCGATGCCTTCGATCCGGTCCAATGGCGTTCTCCGATCCCTAGGGTCCGCGCATGTGCTTCGCCGCCGAAGCATAGCCGCCGCCCGCGCCGTCGACGAAATGCATATGGTCCGAATTCGCCGCCGAGGGGACGATGCAGGTTATCAGGGCCCGGTCCTGGACATGAAGGCCATATCGAACAACACCCGCGCCGACGGCACCATCCAAAATTTCTGACAGACGGTCCGCGGCGTCTTGCGAGCAATCGACAGTCAACAAGAGCCCGTCGTCGAATTTGCGGAAATCGGTGTTGGCCGCCATCTCCCGCCGATAACGGTCGGGATCGAACCGGCCGATCCGTAGGCCCAGCTTGAACGTCGCCCAAACCAGGGCCGTGGTCATGATCTTGGGCAGGCACCGCCACCAGCCGCGCTGCCCTTCGCGCGCGGTTTCGCAGTGAAAGGCGATGGCCCGGGACAGCCAATCCACGTCGGGCCCCGACGCCGGCACCGGATTGAGGATTGCCGCGTCGCCCAAGACCGCCAGGACTTCCGATATGATCTCCGCGAAGCGGCCCTCCGGCGCACCCGCAACCGGCTTGATGATCAGTGACAGGATGATCCCCTGGGTCGGGATCAGGGGCCCCCATCGGCAGGACAGGCCCGCCAGATCGGGCTCGGCATCGACCGGTCCCGGCGCAAGGTCTATGGCGTTGCTCTTCAGTTGCCCATCCGCCCATTCCATCGCGCCGCCGGTGAACATGGCGTAGCGGACATGTTCGGACGCCCGCCACAAGGCCGCCCGCGCGTCGAGACCGGCGGCCCGGGCCTGGGCCACGCGCACCATGCCCACGCGAAGTTCCAGATTGAGTTCGCGCCTGACCCACATGGCGGCCCGGGCCAGGGCATCCGCGGCCGCCGGCCCGTCGGCAGGGGGGACCGCGAAGCGGACGCCATCGCCGCCAAACACGAACAGAGGCGCACCGCCGCCCAGCGCATTGGCGACCGCGCTGATACCGCTGGCCCCGGCCAGGTTGACCGCCTTGTAGCGGCCGGCCTCTATCGCCTTGGTCGAATCCACCACGTCGGTGATGCCGATGAGCCAGTCATCGGGGAGAGGAACGTAGCGGGAGGGGTCGGCCACGGACGTGAAGCGGTCCAAGACCGGCACGCTGTTGATCCAGTCGTCAGCCATGGGCCTGAACATTCCGGGTCGGCAAGGTCGTCATCGGCCCTATCGCGCGGCACATTGCTCACACAGAAGCATTGCCGCTTGTGATCACGAGAAGGTCGGTTCAAGTCGCGCGGATAAACCTATAGCAACGGCGATCGCCGCGCATCCGCCGCTTCGCGCCGAGCCGTGGAACCCCCTATTGAACACGGCCGACGCGCCTGGCAAAAGGCCCGGCCCTTCAGAGGCCCTGGGCGCCGCGTCGCAGCCAATCGTGCACGAAAGCCAGCTTCCGCCGCGCCGGCGCCGACAGCACGAACGGGTATAGGTCTGAATTTCCCATGGCACGGTTGACGTGGTTCAAGCCGACCGAGAGCGCGCCCGCCACATGGATGAGGCGGTTCGGATCGGGCTCCGCGTAAGCGTCCCAACCCGGTCCCGGCAATACCGGCGATGACAGGCCCGCGGCGACAAAACTGTCGGCGATGTCGGTCAGGTGCAGCAAATGTGCGGCGGTTTCGGCCCAGTCCTCGTGGGGATGGGCCGAGGCGTAGGAGGTGAGGTAGCTCAGCCTCCAGTCCGGCGGCGCACCGTCTTGGTAGTGTCGCTCCAACGCCGCCATATAGTCGGTGCGTTCGTCTCCGAACAGCGCGCGGAAGGCATCGAGGAAATCCCCCCGCAGGCTGAGGCGCCACCAGAGCATATGCGCCAGCTCATGGCGGATATGTCCGATCATCGTCCGGTAGGGTTCATCCAGCGCCTCGCGACGTGACACACGCAGGACCGGGTCGGCCTCGGCCACGCTGATGGTCACCACGCCATCGGCGTGCCCCATGTACACCGGCGTCGCCCCCTCTGCGAGCATGTTGAAGGCGGGCCGAATGCCAGGGTCTTCGGCTCGGAACCAATGCCATTGACCGAGATTGTCGATCACCCAACGCTTCGCCGCTTCGGTGTGTGCCCAGTTGGCAACCGCGTTGGGGATCGACCGGTCGGGCGCCAAGGCCGTCATCGCGCAAGCGAGGCAAAGCGC
>JAHEKA010000040.1 GCA_024638585.1 Rhodospirillales bacterium | reverse complement strand
GTCGTCTTCCCATGGTCAACGTGACCAATCGTCCCGATGTTGCAATGCGGCTTCGTACGTTCAAACTTTTCCTTCGCCATCCTGATCTTTCCTTAACTTTCCAAGTTCAGCCCGAATCCGGGGTCGTTTCGCGGCACCGGCGCTGGCCGCCGGGCCCAAACTGGAGCGGGTGATGGGAATCGAACCCACGTAACCAGCTTGGAAGGCTGGGGCTCTACCATTGAGCTACACCCGCCGAAATCCGTTAACTCCTCTAAGCCCTCTCTTCGTTGCGCGCCCTCGCTACCGGGTCCTCCGTCTGGATGCCCCACCCCGCCCGAGACAGGAATGGTGGAGGGGGTAGGATTCGAACCTACGTAGACATTCGTCGGCAGATTTACAGTCTGCTGCCTTTAACCACTCGGCCACCCCTCCGGTCGACCAACCCGAACGCCACGCCGCGCCGCACTTTGGGCGGCAGAAAGGGGCCGGAATAGCGGAGTGCGCACTATGGAAATTTTTAGCTCTATGTCAATTGATAATACGATCCAAAACCGGCCCCCGCGCCCACCCAGGCAGGGACGGGCTGAAGCCGGTTGGCTATTGATATTGCAGCGAAAATATATGACCTATTGGGCCGCTCTGCAACCCCGGCGGCGACCGGCCCGTTTTGGGAACACGATGGCAACCTCAAAAATGGTTAATTCGAAGCGCAGAAACCGGCCCCGAGGGGGGCGCAAGAACCCACGCCGGGGGCCCGAGGACGGGTCTGCGGCCCATTGGATTTACGGGCGTCATCCGGTGTTGGCGGCGCTCGACAATCCGGCCCGGCGGATCGAACGCCTGCTGGTGACCCGCGAGACCGAAGCCGAAATGTCGGGCGCCTCCCGTGCCGAGGCCCCCCGGCCGGAGGTCCGGAGCGGCGCGGAAATCGCCGCCGTCCTGCCCGAAGGCGCGGTTCACCAGGGGTTTGCCGCCCTCTGCCAACCGCTCGCTCCCCTCTCCCTCGATCAGGTGCTGCCCCGCCTCGCCGGTCGGGAGCGCGCCTGCGTCCTGGTGCTCGACCAGGTGACGGATCCGCGCAACACCGGCGCCATCCTGCGCTCGGCGGCGGCGCTGGGCGCGGCGGCGGTGATCGTCCCGGAGCGCAGAAGTCCGGCGGAAACCGCGGTGATGGCCAAAGCCGCTTCCGGCGCCCTGGAAGCGGTCGACCTGGTCCGCGTGACCAACATCGCCCGGGCCCTGGAGGCCCTCAAGGCGGCGCAATTCTGGTGCATCGGCCTCGATGCCGCCGCGCCCACGCCGCTGGGCAAGACCGACCTCACCGGGCGCATCGCCCTGGTGCTGGGCTCGGAAGGCGGCGGACTCAGGCGTCTGGTGGCAAAGACTTGCGATCACCTGGCGGCACTGCCGATGCGCGGGCCGATGGAGAGCCTCAACGTCTCCGCCGCCGCCGCCATCGCCCTCTACGAGGCCGCCCGCCAAGGGGGCGATGAGGCAAGCCCGCCAATGGCTTGGGACAGATAGGTCTAAGTTGTTGAAAATTCGAAACGCTTCCGATTGACCCCGGTCCCCGTCCGGGCCACCTTGGCACCGTTATGAATATCGGATCCATCGCCGTCAGCGGCATGAATGCCGCCGCGGTGCGCCTCGGCGTCGCCGCCAACAACCTGATCAGCGCCCGGTCGACCGCCCCGGCCACGGCGGACGGCCAGGTCCTGGGCGCGGTCTATGCGCCCCAGCAGGTGGCGCAGTCGACGCTCACCACCGGCGGCGTGACGACCACCCTGGTTCCCGTGACGCCGCAATCGTTCATCGGCCCCGACCTCAACAGTCCGACCGGCTTCTCCGCCTATCCCAATGTCGATATCGGTGCCGAGCTTGTGAACCTGTCGCTGGCCGCCAACAGCTACAGGGCCGCGGCCCAGGTACTGTCGGTCGAGTCCCAGATCTCCGAGACCCTGTTCGACATCATCGGCTAGGTCCGGCCGCCGCCGGGCTCTCTCTTACCGCCCCTTGCCGGGCTCTCTACTTGCCGCCCCTTGCCGGGGCGAGGCGGCATCGCTATTTTCCCGAGATCAATGAGCCCGCAAACGTGCCGGCGTAGCTCAGTTGGTAGAGCAGGCGCCTTGTAAGCGTCAGGTCCGCGGTTCGAGTCCGTGCGCCGGCACCAGTTCTCTCCCACGGCCCAAGCTGAGCGCCGGGACCCTCATACAGGGGCCCCGGCAGGTTCACTCAGGATTGGCGTCGGTCACTTGCAGGCGATGGTCTTCGCCCCGGTGCGATGACCTTCAAAGGTGATCTTGCAGTCCAGTCCGGCCTTCAGCTTGGAGCGCTTCGCCTTCTTGCCGCCGATGGTGATCTTGGTAGACCGCCCGCCGACCGAGGCCTGGACCTTTTTGCCTTTCTCCATGAAAGTGATGCGCCGGCCCTTGCGTTTCACCTCAAGAATCTTGGCTTGCACATCGTAGTAATTTGCCTTGCGCTTGCTCAGACCCCGGCGGCTTGCCAGGATCTTGTGGACATTCGCCACCACCGGCTTCGGCATGCCGTAGATGCGCTTGACGAGGGCCGCCACCTCCTCGCCATTGAGCGGATCGATGGCAACGTTGAGGTTCTTCGCCTCCTTGAGGAAGGCGGAATCCTTCATGGTCGCACTGAAGGCCGCACGCAGGACGTTGGCGCGGTCTTCCGGGATCGCCGGGGGGCCGAAGAAGGGCCGACCCATCAGGTTGGGTCCGAACAGAAGTTCCATGGATTTGCGGTCGTTGTCGTCGCGGGCCAGGTCCATGGCCGCGGGCACGTTGGGAATGGCCTTGTGCTTGCGCATGCCGAACTGCATGACGATGTTGATCTTCTTCTCCTTCAGCCAGTTCTGCATGCGCGCGACGATGCTGTCATAGCCCAGACCGCAGCGCCCCTGGACTTCCTTGCGCTCCATGGCGAGATGGACCTGGGAGGACGAAGGATAGCCCGTCACGATACTGATCTTGGTCCCGGCCATCTGGTTGAGAAGCTTGGCGAAGATCGTCCCCGTGCTGTTGGGTCCGACCGCGCCCACGGTGATCCCCTTGGTGCGGAAATCGTCCAGCGACTCAAGGCCGGTCGTGTGCCAGGTGACGCAGGTGGTAACCTCGTTATTGGCGCTGCCGATCCAGGTCATCTTGGTCACGTCGAAATCGATGCCGCCCTTGCCCGGATACATCAGCGGATCGAACAGCGTGCCCCGCAGGACGATGCCGAGCGCCGATCCATCCCGCGCCGCCTTGGCGTAAATGTAATTGAGCGCCCGCCGCCCCGACGCGCCCGGCATGTTTCGCGGCAGGAAGGACGGTCCACCGGCAATGTGCCGTCCCATGTGGCGGCCCAGCAGCCGGCCGTACTGGTCGTAGCCGCCGCCCGGCGAAGAGCCGATATAAATGCTGATCCGCTTGCCCTTATAGAAATCCGCAGGTGCGGCCGACGCGGCCTGGACACCAAGGCCCAGCCCCGCGATAGCGGCCAGCGCCACCCCGGCAATGCGCCGTGAACACAATCGTGCTGTCATTCTGTCCTCCCGATTTTTGTATTGTTATGCCACCGGCAACGCCGGCGGTGCTTGGGCAACCCAAGGAACGGGAGGAGAATCCGGTCAGAGCATGTTCGGTTGCCCCGGCCGGGCAACGACCTGCCCGCCGCAAGGGATGCAACTCTATGCGCCAAGCCTAACCCCTATAACCGGCGCGCTCAACCACGGCGCGCCGGCGGCCCTGGGGGCCTAGATCGGATCGGTGGAGACGACGTTCACCAGGGCCTGGCGTTTGTCCACCATGACCGACTTGAGAGCGCGCTCCAGGGCACCCTGCATCTTTTCCGGATCGGAAACCTGCTCGCCATAACCGCCCGAGACCTCGACCAACTTCTCGTAGTTCTGTTCCACGGTGAAGTGGGACAGCGGCATCTGGTTCATCTTCGACGCGTAGCCGTCGGGCTGCATACGCAGGGTCGCGCCGCGCACCGCCTGCCATTTCTGATTGTTGAACACCACCGAAAGGATCGGCAGGTTCTGCTCCGCGGCCACGTAATGGGCCGAAACCGGCACGTTGAACATGTAAGACCCGTCGCCGTGGCAACCGATCACCAGGCGGTCGCGGTCGGCGAGCTTGGCGCCCAACGCCACCCCCATGCCGAAGCCGAGACCCGAAGACGCGCCGGCATTGAGGATCTTGGTGGGCTGTTCGGTGGGGATGTATTGCACCTGCAACTTCGATTCATTGGCGAAGATGGTGTCGCCATCGGCGATTTCGCCCAGGCAGTGGGAAATCCAGGCCGGATGGATCGGCGTCTGGGTCTTGACCTCCTCCAGCTTCTTGGCCCAGTTCTCCTCCAAGTCCTGATGCTTGGCCGTAACCTTCTTGCGGCGCTCATCGATCGCTTTTTGGTTCGACTTGGCGGGCTCCTCCATGGCCTCGGCCAGGGCCATCAGGCCGAGGTCGGTGCCGCAGGCGAGCGCGATGTCTGAGCGGAAGCCGCGCACCGGCCACATGCCGTACATCGGGTCCGGCGCCATGTGCATCACGGTGCAATCGTCGCCGTGGGAGACGTTGGCGGGCAGCCACGGCACCATGCAATCGATCACCAAGATGGCATCCGCCTCCTTGACGTAGGGATTGGGGTTGCCGCCGGCGTACATCGGATGCTTGCGCGAAATGGCGACGTAGCGGTTGGAGAACTCCACCACCGGGATGGCGTAGCGCTCGGCCAGATCCGACAGCGCCGGCATGACGCCGGGGTTGCGCCCGGCCCAGTTGGTGATGATCACCGGGTTCTTGGCCTTGGCCAGCACCTGGGCCGCCTGGTCAAGATCATCGGGGTTGGGCATCGAGGCCTTGGCCGGGTGAATGCGGCTGGGCGAGGAATAGGTGAATTCCTTCATCGGAATGGAAAGCACCTCGCGCGGCAACGAAAGATAGGCCGGGCCCTTGGGGTCGGACTGGATGACGCTGAGGATGCGGTCGATGAGGGTTTCCAGCTGCTCGCCGTTGCGCAGTTCGTAATCCCACTTGGCGGCCTCCCGGGTCATGCCGTTCTGGTCGTACATCTCCTGGGTCCAGTGGATGACGTTGTCGCGGTGGCCGGGCAAGGCGTCCTCATTGGTCGGTGTGCGGCCCGCGGTGAAGATCATCGGGATGTTGCCGCGCGACGCATTGAGCAGCCCGTTCATGCCGTTGGCGGTGCCGACATTGACATGCATCATCGTGATCTGCGGCTTGCCGGTCGCGAGGTAATAGCCGATCGCCATGTGCTGGGCGGTGTTTTCGTGGGGACAGGTGATCGGCGTGGGATGCGGCGTGCCCAGCGTCTGAGCCTTGGACAAGGATTCGATCAAGGGGGCGAAATCGGTCCCCGCGTTGGCGAACAGGTATTCCACGCCGCGATCGGCGAGGAGCTCAAGATAGGCATCGGCAACGGTGCAGTCTTTTATGGTCTTGGTGGACATCTCTTTCCTCCCTAATGGATATGGTGCGCAACATGTCCCGAGCGGGGACGCAAATCAATCCCTGAATCACCGATCCGCGCGGCGATGAAAGAAGTGCGCGTGAACCCGCCTTACAGCTTGACGCCGGCCTTGCGGATGCAACGCAACTGGAACAGGAACCATTCGCCCTGGACCATGGCGGAGACATTGATGGTCGTCTCGCCGCGCCATTTGGCGGCGAAGGCCTCAAGCACCTCCGGCTTGTAATTCTTCTTGCGGGCCTCCTCGACCTGGCAAGCGCAATAGGCCTCCCTTTTTTCGGGAGACAGTTTCTGCAAGGTGGCGTTGGACTGACAGGCATCGGCGATATCGTCATAGGCATCGCCGCACCCCGCAAGCCCCAAGGAAAGGCCTGCTAGCAAGAAAAATCGTTTCATGATCGGATTGGCTTTCAGAAGGTTCCGATGTTGTTGATCCCGGCGCATGGTACGGACTGGAGCTTGTTAACTCAATGTCCGCTTTTAGTGGTGGTCTCAGTTGATCGACGCAACACTTTATCTTGGATTGAAGGATGGAGTGCATTGCGATGGGTCGAAGATATGGCCGGGGTTTCACCTCGGCGGAGAAGACGGAGTTATGGGATCGCTGGCAGCGCGGGGAGTCGCTTAGGGCAATCGGGCGGGCGTTCGGTAAGCCGTCATCATCTATTTATTTCCAACTGGCACCCCACGGGGGGATACGTCCGGCAGAGCGGCATCGCTCGCGTCTGGCGTTGACGCTGGCGGAGCGCGAAGCGATCTCGAGAGGGATCGTGGCCCATAGGTCGATCCGTTCGATGGCGCGGTTGCTTGGACGGGCGCCCTCGACGGTGAGCCGTGAAGTTCGCCGCAACGGCGGCTATGATGGCTACCGGGCGGCGGCGGCCGATGCGCGGGCCTGGGCCCGGGCACATCGCCCGAAGCGCTGCAAGTTGGCAGATAACCCGTGGCTACGACAGGCGGTGGCAGGGAAGCTCGGGCTGAACTGGTCGCCGGAGCAGATCGCCGGTTGGCTGAAGCGCGCGCATCCAGGAGACGGGTGTTATCAGGTGTCCCACGAGACCATCTATCGCAGTCTGTTCGTTCAAGCCCGCGGTGTGCTTAAGAAAGAGCTGCTTGGGCATCTTCGGTCGAAGCGCACCATCCGGCGCTCCAAACAAGCGACCCAGAAGGACGGTGCCCATGGGCAGATCAAGGACATGATCTCGATCCGCGAACGCCCGGCCTCGGTCGAGGACCGTGCGGTGCCCGGTCACTGGGAAGGAGATCTGCTATCGGGATCGAAGAATAGTTACATCGCCACCCTGGTGGAACGCCATACGCGCTATGTGATGTTAGCGAAGGTGGCCAGTAAGGACACGCAAACGGTGGTCTCCGCGCTCATCAAGCAGGCGAGGAAGCTGCCGACCGAGCTCTATAAATCCCTGACCTGGGACCGTGGCAAGGAGCTTGCCGATCATCGGCGGTTCAGCCTGGCGACGGACATCGATGTTTACTTCTGCGATCCGCAGAGCCCGTGGCAACGCGGTTCCAATGAGAACACCAACGGGCTGCTCCGGCAGTACTTCCCCAAGGGGACCGACCTGTCGGTATACTCGCAGGCTCATCTGAACAAGGTGGCGCGTCAGCTCAACGAGCGGCCACGAAAAACGCTGGAGTTTCAAACTCCAGCGGAAAGATTTAACGCGTGTGTTGCAGCGACCGGTTGAGGTGGCCGCCAAAAGCGGACATTGCTTTATTTACTAGAGCACTGATCGCATCGTCACGTTCAATTGTGTCGTTACCGATCATGTGCCCCGCCAAGGGTCTTTCACGTTTCGGCGCTATTCCCTCCCGCCTTCCCCGCGGATGCCCGCCGCTGACAGGCATCCCTCTAAATCCTGATCGAGCTTCGCTCTAACCCGAATCGCCGGGTCAATTTGCGGGCGACCAGCGCGCCGCAGATGGTCATCGCCATGATGATCAGACTGATGATCCCGGCCTCCTCCTTCAGATCCACGCCTGGGCTGGCGTATTCCAGGGCCAGTATGGAGAGCGTATAGGTGCCGCGCGTCGCCAACAGGATGATGCTGCTGGTGGTCGTCGCCGCGCCGATGAAGTTGAGCGTCCCCAGCAGGATCAATGTGGGCAGCAGCAAGGGAATCCAGATCTTGAAAAAGGTTCGCAAGTATCCGGCGCCTGAGACGCGCGCGGCTTCTTCCATGTCGGCGCCGATCTGCAGAAAGACAGATTTGGAAAGCTGTGTGCCCGTGGTCTTGCCCGCAAGTACGATGACGATGATCAACGGCCAGAGCGTGCCGTAGAGCGGGACCAGAAAGGACGTTCCCAAGAACATCCACAACAGGCCGAGCCCCGCCAGCATGCCGGGGACTACGGCGGCGGTCCAGATCATGGTGTCGAGAAGCGCACGGCCCGGCAGCTTGGTCCGCACCAACACATAGGCGATGGTGGCGAACAGAACGGGGCTGATGATCGCCGTGGTCGTGGCCAGAACGACCGTGTTCCTTAACGCGCCCCAGAATAACTCCTCGTTCAGGATGAAGCGCCAGTGTTTGAGGCTGAAGACGATGTCGAGACTGAATATTCCAGCGCGATACATGAAGCTGCCAAGGGCCAGGCTCATCAACGGCGCTAGAATCATCATAAACAGAAGAGCAATGAGGCCCGCAAAGATGACCCAGCCCCAGATGCCTAGATCGATCAACCCTGGCCGATAAGACCCGGTCACCACACTGTAATTGTGGCGCTGGGTCAACCAGCGCTGCAACGGCACGATCAGGGCCACGATCAACAGCGTCACGCTGGCGAGCGCCGTCGCCTGGCCGTATTCAGCGGGAAACGTGTTGCGCACCAGGGCGAAGATCTGGGTCGAGTAGACATAGAACTGGATGGGCGTTCCCAGGAGCTGCTCGATCTCAAAACCATCGAAAGCGCGGGTGAGGTGCAGTGCGAAAACCACGACGATGGGCGGTGTCATGACCGGCAGAGTCACCTTCACCATGGTGAAAAAGTTTGAGCCTCCCGACACCTGAGCGGCTTCCTCCAGCGCCGCGTCCATGTTGCGGAAAGCAGGAGTCAGCAGGATCACCTTGTCGGCAATGGACCGCGCCATTAGATGGACCCAGACGATGCCCGGCACGCTGTAGATATTAAGCGGGCCATCCTTGCCGTCGAAGAGAGGGAGATTCTGCAGCGCGCGATTGAACAGGCCCAGTGTGGGATCGGCCAACAGAATCCACCCCATGGTGACGGATATGGTGGGCACCATGAAGGCGATCCAGAAACAGAATTCGAGACCGCGGCTGAACGGCATCCGCACACGGGCGAGCGCCCAGGCGATCAGCACGCCGAGGGGCATGCTGATGACGGTGACGGAGCCGAAGATCAGGAACGTGTTGGCGAGGGAGGTGAGGATATCAGGATCTTCGAAGGCATCGAGCCAATTGTCGATGTCATATTCCGGAGGGTCGATGATCCGGGTAGCGACGTTGAAGCTGTTGATGCCCAGAAGGATGATGGGATAGATAAGATAGGTTCCCAGCACGATCAACAGCACGGCCATAAAGAAATGGCCCTTGGTCAGACTAGGAAATCTGAACCGCCTGCCGAGCGTCAATCCGGTATCCGCCACTGTCCCTCACCCTTTCGTGGCCCGGGGCATGGCGTGACTGCCATGCCCCGGTACCTATGGGTTTGATATGGAGACGCTGGATAATCCAGCGCCGCGTTCATTTGCAGGAAATGGACTTCGCCCGCTTCCGGTTTCCCGGATAGGTGAACTTGCAGGTCATCCCGACCTTCAACTTGTCGCGGGACGATTTCTTCCCGTTCAGGGTAACAGCGGTGCGACGGCCCGACACCCGAACGGTCTGGCTCTTGTCCTTGGCCTTGAAGCTGATGCGGCGTCCACCACGCTTGATCCCGGTAATCTTCGCCGTCACCACCTTGTCCTTGATGACCGGAGCTGAAATCCCCATGGACCGATTGAGCTTCTTCACGTAGGCAACGGCGTTCTTCAGGGTGTCCTTGTATTCGGGCTCTGTCGCGATGACGCGATACTTGGCCCCCTTCTTTCGCCTCCAGCGTGGATCGATCATGTCCTTGGGGATATCGGTGCGCAGGGAATCCCCCTTGGGATAAGCCTTCTGCATGGCCAACTGGCCTTCCTTGGACAGGTACCAATTGAGAAACAGTTTGGTGGCGTTGGGGTGAGGCGCGTTCTTGATCACGGTGATGTTGCCGCTGGAGCCGGGATTGGTTTCGACACCCTCTTTCATGGCCTTGGTGAGGCGCATGACCGGGGCGCCCTTATTGCGCAGGTCGTCGATCCTGTCCCTGTTGGCGCCCGATATGAACATCGCGATGCCGTATTTGCCCTCGATCAACCAGTTGACGAGGACATCCGAGTCGGCGGAATAGGCGGGCTTGGCCTCCGTGATCCAGCGCCGGATCCAGTCCTTGCCGGCAAGCATCCACATCATCGTGGTGGTGTGATCGACCCCAAAGGACTCGATCGGCCCGGACGCCCGCAACCCGTTGTAACGTGGGTGAAAGACGTCGTAGTAGGAATTGATATCCTCGGGCTTTACCAGATCGGTGTTGATGACCATGCGCGGTTCCCCGCCGGGGAGAGCATAGAAAAACACGTACTGCTTGGTTTGCGGATCGCCCCACCAGTGATGCCCACCGAACCAAAGGGACTCATTCTTGACCTCGGGCAGCAGGAACAGCGGGGGGATTGGCGCCAGATACTTGTTGGGCAAGAGCTGCGTCGTCGTCGACCCGACACCGATCTGAACCATGTCCACGGCATGGACACCGTTTGCCCGCTCCGAATGGAGCCGTGCAACGACCAAGCTGCCGCGCCCTCCGCCAAGGGTGACATTGATACCGAACTTCTTTTCGAATTCAAAGTAGACCGGGCGCAGATTGCGGCTGGCAGATCCACCTATGCCGATGGTCAGCTTGCCTTCCGCTTTGGCCTTTTCGATGAGGGCCTTCCATTCTTCTTGCCAGCTTGCCGCCTGGACACCATGGATTGGCCCCACCGCCAATGCGATAGTGAAAACGCAGACAGACAACAACGCTATGGAAAATCGCAGGAATCGCAGGCTGTCACACAGTAGTGCGGTCATTTTCTCGTCCTCCCAGTTTTACCGTGTCGATCAAGAGCTCTTGAGGCGCCATGATCCGGGGGTCTTTTGATGCCCCTTCTTCGGTCCCGTTTGCGGGACCATTTTCCTTACATAATAAGTATAGGCCTAATGTTCCGCGATTCACCAGCCGGTTGTTGGCGGACAGATCCCAGACCAAGTGAATTGGAACTGACAAAAGGGCCTGTCTGCTTTGGGTCGCAAGCGGTCATCGGGTTGGCGCATTGAAGTTGGGGCGTCATGTCCGTACCTAGGCCAAAGACACGCTCTGCAAATGACCTGGACAGTGTGCCCATTTTTCGATGGATCGCGTGCTCGTGCCTCGCGCGGC
>JAHEKA010000039.1 GCA_024638585.1 Rhodospirillales bacterium | reverse complement strand
GGCTGAACCGGCGCGGCGATGGACAGCTCAAGCTCGGCTCTGTCATCGATAAGGACAAGGACACCGTCAGGGTTGAGCTCGTGACCCGGGGAGGCTACCCCGCGGCACGTTACGATGTCGACCGCTGGACAGGCCTGACCCGCAGGGTCCCCTGAACCCGGTTGCGGAAAAGAAAACGCCCCCGGTTTCCCGAGGGCGCTTCCTAGTCAGGCGACTGGAAGTCTAAGCAGTCCGAGCCTAGCCCTTGCAGTCGATCGTCTTGGCTTCCTGTCCAGCACCGGGGTAGGTGAAGGTGCAGGTCATGCCGACCTTGACCGCCTTGCGCTTCACCTTCTTGCCGTTGATGGTGACCTTGGTGCGTGAGCCCGACACCTTTGCGGTCACGTCCTTGCCCTTGTGAGAGATGGAAATCCGCCGGCCGCCCCGCTTGGTCGCCGTGACCTTGCCGGTGTGCTTGACCATCTCCACCTTGGCGATCTTGGCCACGCCCTTGTACTTCATCAGATCATCGAGCCGGGCAAGGACCGGCTTGGGGGTCGCTGCCATCTTGTTGACGATGTCCTGAATCTCCAGACCCGTTACCAGGTTGACCTCACGCTTCTGCTTGTTGGCATCTGCCAGGAACTTGGGATCCTTGGCCATGTCGTTGAAGGCCTTGCGCAGGGCGTTAACACGAGCCTTCGGCACCTTGGGCGCCAGGGCGAACGGTCGGCCCATGGCTTTGGCCGCGAACAGCAGACGGAAATGGGATTCAACTTCTTCCGTCGTCAGCCCAGGCTGGACCCGATCCTTGGTAATGAAATCAAAGATCATCGGCACGCCCATCTTGGTGAGTTCCGGATGGGGTTTCAGTGACATCTGCACCAAGGGATAGACATTGCCGGCCTCGTAGTAGGGACCGGCGATCGCTTTGAAGGATGACCACGACTGGCACAACCCGTTGGTCTCGCCACGCTGGAGAGATAGATTGCCGGTGGTGGAGGATGGATAGCCCTTGACGATCTGGAACTTGGTGCCCAGCGTGTTGTTGAACAACGCCGGCTGAATTTCCGAATCGTTGGGGCCAAAACCGGCCATCTCCACGACCTTCGTGAATACCTCTTCGAACTTCTTGATGCCGGTGCGTTTGTCGACGACGCAGACACCGGCTTCGTTAGCCAGACTCCCCAGCCATTGCAGTTCCTGGGCCTTAAATTTGGGGCCCTTGGTTCCGAGGATTTGCACCAGGGCGATGTTGCGCTGTAGGCCGACAATGACGGTGCCGTCCTGGGGTGCCACGTTGACCGTGAAGTTGGCGGCGACGATCGACCCGGCGCCATCCATGTTCTGCACCAGGAACCGCGGATGGCCTGGCAGGTGCCGGCCGATATGGCGGGTGATTAGCCGCGCATAGGTCGCGTAACCGCCGCCCGGGGACGAGCCGATGATCATCTTGATGCGCTTGCCTTTGTAGAAGTCAGCAATTGGATCGGCGGAGGCCGGAACGGCGCCTGCAGCAAGACCAACGGTTCCCGCGAGCGCGAGCGCGCCGCCAATGGTTCGGAGTTTCATGATCTTTTCTCCCTGTTGATCATGGTGACATGAATATAGGTTTGCTGATGAATGTGACGTGATTTGGGCGGATCATACCAGCCGGTTACCTGCGTTCAACCCCCTATTTTTTCAATGAGTTAACGCCATTTCAGAAAAAAGCGCCCCCAAAATGGGGGCGCTTGGCAGTCGCGTTTATCGGGAATGTTCCGGTCAACCTTTGCAATCGATATTCTTGGCTTCCATGCCGGCGCCTGGATAGAAGAAGGTGCAGGTCATGCCAACCTTGATAGCCTTGCGCTTGGCCTTCTTGCCGTTGATCGTGACTTTGGTGCGCGAACCCGACACTTTGGCCAACACGTCCTTGCCTTTGTAATTGATGGAGATACGCCGGCCGCCCCGCTTGGTGGCGGTCACCTTACCGGTGTGCTTGACCATCCGAACCTTGGCGATCTTGGCCTTGCCCTTGTACTTCTGGACGTCTTCCATCAGGTCGAGCGTGGCCTTCGGGGTTGACGCCATCTTGTTGACGATTCCCTGAATCTCTTCGCCGGTCACCAGGAAGATGTCGCGCTTCTGCTTCGTCGCGTCGGCCAGGAACCTGGGGTCCTTCGCCATGGCGTTGAACGCCGTGCGGATCGCCTTGACCCTGGCGGCAGGGACCTTCGGGCCCATGGTGAATGGCCGGCCCATGGTTTTCGCCGCGTAGGTCAGATCAAAGAGTTGCCTGGCCTGCTCGACCGTGTAGGGCGCCTGGACGTTTTCCTTGGTGATGTATTTGTACATCTGAGGCACGCCCAGCTTATCGAGCTCCGGATGGGACTTCATCCCGTGCTGGATAATGGGGATCATGTTGCCTTCGGAGTAGTACTTGCCGGCGATCAGCTTGAATGACGACCAGGACTGGCAGACGCCATGGATCTCGCCACGCTGGATCGCGAGGTGCACCGGCGGTGTCGAGGGGTAGCCCTTCACCAGCTGGAACTTGGTGCCCAACAGGTTGTTCATCATCGCCGGCTGAATCTCGAGGTCGTTGGGCCCCGATCCGCCCATCAGCACGATCTTGTTGAACGCACCATCGAACGATTTGATCCCGGCGCGCTTGTCCACCGCGCAGACACCGGCCTCGTTCGCTAGGCTGCCGATCCAATTGAGATCCTTTGCCACGAACCGGGGACCCTTCTGGCCCATGATCTGGACCAGCGAGACGTTGCGCTGGACCATGGCCAAAACGGTGCCATCCTGGGGCGCGATGTTGGCGAGGTAGTTGGTGACGATGATACCACCGGCACCAGGCATGTTCTTGACGATCCAGCTGGGCTTGCCGGGCAGATGCCGGCTGATGTGCCGGGTCACGAGCCGGGCGTAGGTGTCATATCCGCCGCCGGGCGAGGACCCCACCAGCATCTGCGCGCGCTTGCCCTTATAGAAATCGGCGATCGCGTCGGCGGACGCGGGACTGGCACCTGCCGCCAGCGCCAAAACACAGCTCAGGCCCAGTGCCGTACTCAAGATACGTTTCGTCATGATCGTACTCCCTTCTGGTAAGGATCATGCTGAGGAGAGGATAATCCATCAAATCTGCCGGAATTGTGGCGAACCTGATTGATTTGGTCACCTGCCGGCAATTCTCATAAATAACAATAACTTACCAGGCACCCTTCTGTAAAGAGGCGCCCCCCGCAAAGGGAGCGCCTCCTCAAGAAAAAACGCTATCGATGGCGAAGGTCAACCCTTGCAATCGACGTTGGTGGCTTCCTGGCCGGCGCCAGGATAGGTGAAGGTACAGCTCATGCCGACCTTGACCGCCTTGCGCTTGGCCTTCTTGCCGTTGATGGTGACCTTGGTGCGCGAGCCGGAGACCTTGGCGGTCACGTCCTTACCCTTGTAATTGATGACGATCCGCCGCCCGCCGCGCTTGGTGGCGGTCACCTTGCCGGTGTGCTTGGCCATCTCGATCTTGGCCTTGCCGGCTTTGCCCCGGTACTTGATCAGGCCGTCGAGATTGGCGAGCACCTTCTTGGGCGCCGATGCCATCTTCTTCACGATATCCTGCAGCTCGTCACCGAAGACCGGCGTCACCTCGCGCCGCTGCTTCTCCGCATCGGCCAGGAACTTGGAATCCCCGGCGGTCGCCTTGAAAGCTGCCCGCAGCGCCTTGACCCGTGTGGCCGGCACCTTTGGTCCCAGCACGAAAGGCCGGCCCATGGCCTTGGTTGCCAGCATCAGGCGGAAATAGGTTTCCACCTCGTCCTTGGTGAATCCGGGCTGAATCTTCATGTCCTTGATCGCATCGAACACTAGCGGCACGCCCATCTTGGCGAGTTCGGGATGGGACTTGGTGGAGAGCTGAACAAGGTAATTGTAATTACCGTCTTTGTAGTTCTTTCCCGCCTGAAGCTTGAAGGATGACCAGGACTGGCTGATACCGTCGAGCTCGCCGCGTTCGATCGCAAGATGTGCCGGCGGCGTGGAAGGATAGCCGCGGATCATCTTGAATTTGGTGCCCAGCGTATTGTTGATCAGCGCGGGATACTGCTCCGTATCATTGGGGCCGGTGGAACCGAGGATGACCTGTTTGGCCAGCGCATCCTTCAAGCTCTTGACCCCAGTGCGCTTGAGGACGGCGAGGATTCCCACCTCGTTGTTCATGGAACCGAGCCAATTGAGCTCGGCGGATTTGAACCGAGGGCCCTTCTGGCCGAGGATCTCCACCAAGGGCGCGGAACGCTGAATGGCGCCGATGACGGTGCCGTCCTGGGGTGCGACATTGGCGACGAAGTTGGCGGCCTTGATCGACCCCGCGCCCGGCAGGTTCTTGACTAGGAAAGTGGGATTGCCCGGGATATGGCGGCCCATATGGCGGGTCATGGTGCGCGCGTAGGTGTCGTATCCGCCACCCGGTGATGAACCAACCACCACGCTGATGCGCTTACCTTTGTAAAAATCGGCGATGGGGTCGGCCGAAGCGGGAAGGGCCGCGAAGCCCAGGGCTCCGGCGAGCCCGATACCGGCAATTGTCACAATTGTCCTCATGATGTCACTCCATGTTGCTAGTGGTACGATTTGTCCATGGTCGTCATATGGCGTCAACCATGGCGTAGGCTGCCTGGAGGCGACCTGTTCCCAACGTCCGGCGCTGACCGGGAATTGGGAATTTTTTCGCAGGTGGGCGCCCCCGACGATCAGTGGCGCCCATGGTGGTTGGGGCCAAGATTATGCGTGTCAAGTCATCCCTTACAGTCGATTTGCTTCGCCTCTTGGCCGGGGCCGGGGTAGGTGAAAGTGCAAGTCATGCCGACCTTGACCGCCTTGCGCTTGGCCTTCTTGCCGTTGATGGTGACCTTGGTGCGTGAGCCCGACACCTTTGCGGTCACGTCCTTGCCCTTGTGAGAGATGGAAATCCGCCGGCCGCCCCGCTTGGTCGCCGTGACCTTGCCCGTGTGCTTGGCCAGTGCGATCTTGACCTTTTTCTTCTTGCCTTTGTACCGGGTGTATTCATCCATCTTGGCGATGATCGCCTTGGGAGCGGCAGCGACCTCGACGATCATCTTCTGAATTTCTTCTCCGGACACGAACACGACATCTCGCTTCTGCTTCGAGGCGTCGGCCCGGAACCCAGCATCCATGGCCACCGCCTTGAAGGAGGCGCGCAGGACCTTGATGGTATCTGGGGGAACCTTGGGGCCGATCATATAGGGGCGGCCCATCACCTTCTGGGTGAGCATCAGGCGCCAGATCGTTTTGTGCTCCGGATCCTTAACGTAATCGATGATCAATGGGATGCCCTTGAGTTCCTTAGGGTGGGGCTTCAGGGCATTCTGGACGAGGAACGTGAAGTCTGTTTTCCAGTTGGGATTGCGCGCGGTCAGCGAGGAAAATGAGGATGTGTATCCTTGAACCTCGCCGCGGCGCATCGCCAGCTCGGTATGAGTGGAGCCGGGATATCCGGTGATGATTCTGATTTTGGTTCCCAAAGTATTATTGGCGAGTGCAGGGAAAATCTCCGTATCGTTGGGTCCCGAACCGCCGAATATGACCTCGGTTTTCAGGATGTCCTGGAACGTCCGGACCTTGGTGTTCTTATTGTAGACCGCGAAAACGCCGACTTCCGAGTTCAGGCTTCCGAGCCAGTTGATCTTGACGGGGTCGTACTGCGGACCTTTCTGGCCGAAAATCGGGAGGAACGGGATGTTGCGTTGAATGCCGCCGATCACGGTGCCGTCCTGCTTGGCGACGTTGTAAACGTAATTGGCGGCGCGCACGCTGCCGGCGCCGGGCATGTTCTTGACGATGAACCGGGGTTTGCCGGGAACGTATTGCCCCCAATGCCGGGCGAGGGTCCGACTGTAGGTATCGTAGCCGCCACCCGGGCCCGATCCCACGATAATGGACATGGTCTTGCCTCTGAAGTCGGGCTCGGCAGCGGCCGCAGGGCCGGCAAAGGACAGGATCGCTGCGGCGCCAATCGCCGGTAATGTGGTGAAGGTCGGATTTCGCATATGGTCATCTCCCTGTCGTTTTGCCGGAGCCGCTTGGTGCCCTCAGCTTCTCAGAACACGATTTTAAGCTAACATTGGTGGACCCCTTTAAGCATCCTATTTTGAGGCGTGCGATCTGATATACAAGCACCGGGCGCACCGGTTGCATCGCGCCTGGCCATTGCGGCGGCAGGAATGGGCAAACAGGGAGTCAGCGGACCATGGCTCAACAATCCAAACCGAGATCAAATACAGCCCTGCCACGCAGGGTGAGCCGTCAAAGCGCCGTTAGGATGTCCCGCGCGCTTCTCGGCAAGGCCAAGCGCCCGATCGCGCGGAAGGAGGACATTTTTCGCATCAAGACACTCGGCCTCGAATGGGACATCGGTGTGATGGTCTATGAACCGGCCAGCGGCAGGGTGACCCGGGGTGCGGATGGGAAAAAGGCCGGTTTCTTTCTGCTCCATGGCGGCAACGGGGATTTCAAGTCGGTGGAGCCCCTCGCCCTTCTGCTTGCCGAGCGGTTCGGCTATCGCGTCGTTTCCATGACTTTTCCCGGCAGGCTCTATTTCCCCCATCGGTCCCGGGATTGGCCGGGCGACACCATTTCCGCCGACGGCACCGCGCGGATGCCAATCTGGAAGCGCGGCGAGGTGATCACCCCGGACCAGTACCGGTTGGTGCATGAGACCTCCCTGCGCGACCGCTATGGCACTCGGACCTTGGCGCGGGCCAAGCGGGGCACGATGTTCTATCACCGCATGGCGGCCTGGCCCGCCGCATTCGAAGACGGCATGCTGGCCGCATGCCGCCGTCATTTCCCCGAAGGCGAATACTCGGTCTATGCTCACGGCCATTCCACCGGCGGGGCCTTCACCGCGATCCTAAGCCAGCGGCTCCCCAACATGGCGGGCCAGACCGAGGTTGAAACGGCGCCGATCGGCGAGATCAACCGGCTCAAGCACGCCTGGTCGGGTTCGCTCGGCAAGATCAAGGGGTTCGACAAGGGGGCGGTTGGTAAGGACGGGCTTGAAGACCCCTTCACCGATCTTTACCTCCGCACCTGGCGCGACCGTGCGCGCTACGCCGGACCGGAAGCGCTCGGCAAGGAGGGACCACAGGCGCTGATGCGGCTGCCGGCCCTCATGGAGGATGTTCTGGAGAGCTGGCAGACGGAGCGTTTGCGGCCCCAATTCAAAGCTGAGTTCCTGATTACCCATAACATCAGAGGGTCCTTGACCAAAGCGGCGCAGGCCGCGGCGCGTCGGCTCAAGCTGTCAAAAGCCGAGTCCGCCGCCCTGGTCGAACGCTTCTTGGACTACGGTCGCTACCTGCGAGGCCCCAATGCCCGTCCGGTGCCGCCGGTATTGTTCGTCAATTCTTGCTACAGCCGCGATAATTCGGAGGAAGTGTTCAACGAGGTCGTGTTGCCGCAGCTCGCTTCGCTCGATCCCCGGCCTAAGACGCGCATGGTCATCGTCGACGCCTCCAGCCACCTTTATACCGAGCCAGATGGTGCCAACCTGCCGCTGGGCATGGCCCCGGTGGCGGCCCAATTGTTCGATACGGCCGTCCGTGGGGGTTTTTTCGTCGCCTAGAGGAGCAGACCGGGAAGAGGGGACAATCAGCTTTTGGTGATCTTTGCCCAGTTGCTTCTGATACTCGTGTTGAGCCGGGCCTGCGGCGAAGGTGCAGTCCGCATCGGCCAGTCGGCGGCGATCGGCGAGCTCGCCGCGGGCGTCCTGCTGGCCGCCCTGGCATCGGTCTTGGGGCCGTCGGTGCCGTTCTTCCCTTAACTCATACGCAGTGACGCCTTCTACGCAGCGGCTGAAGTGGGAATCTTTTCCCTGATGCTGCTGGCGGGGATCGAGCTTAAACCCAGCGAGATCGCCGAACATACCGTGGGGCGGTTTCTGGTGGCGCTCGGCGGGGTGATCGTGCCCTTGGGCTTCGGGGTGGCCCTGGGCCTCGTATTCTTGCCGCCGGGGGGCACGCGGTCTTTGCAGGCCCTCCTGATCGGCATTGCGATGGCGATCACAGCGATTCCAGCCTCGATTCGGATCCTGTCCGAACTCGGGTTACTGCGCGCCCCCGTCGGGCGCGTCATCATCGGCGCCGCATTGTTCGATGATGTGATCGGCCTGCTGCTGCTGGCGGTGCTTACCGGTCTCGGCACCGCCGGCGTCATTCCCGGCGCCGGCGCCCTGGCGCTCATGTTGGGCAAGATCGTCCTGTTCTTCGCGATCACGGTGGGCCTGGGGGTCCACATCTATCCAAAGGTCAGCCGGGGCCTGAGAACGCTGCAGGCGACCTCTGTGGAATTCAGCGTCTTGACCGCGGTGGCGCTGGCCTACGGGTTGTTGGCCGAGCTTCTCGGGATGCATTGGATCATGGGCGCATTCATGGCGGGGCTGTTCTTTGAGCCCGATCGCGTGGGTTTGCGCGCCTATGCCGGGTCCAAACTGATTATCGGCGGCGTCACGGCGGGGGTTTTAGGGCCCGTATTTTTTGCCTCGATAGGCGCCCGAATTGATTTCAGTTCGATCGCCGGTGCGCCGGTCTTCTTGGTAGCGTTGATCTTGCTGGCCTTCCTCGGAAAGCTGATCGGTGCCGGATTGCCGGCTCGGATGATCGGCCTATCAGCGCGCAATGCGACCGCGGTTGGGGTTGGCATGAGTTCACGGGGCGCGGTCGAGCTGGTGGTGCTTTCGGTCGCTGTGCAAGCCGGCATCATCGCCGATGGGCCAGCGCCCAGCGGGGGAGGGGGCGCACCGATCTTTTCCAGCCTAGTGGTGATGGCGGTGGTGACCACCTTGATGGCACCGATCGTCTTGCGCGCGATCCTCTGCAACAGCCGACCGCAGAATTCGGCGGACCCGCCCCGTCCCGATCCTCCGCGCGACCCCGCGGCCCGTGCCTAGAGGGGCCCTGCGCTGCCACGGTCTGGCGAAGTGCCGGAAGCGCCAGGGGGGGCCGCAAAATTCTGTTGACATACTTAGAATACGAACTTAATTTATTAGTAAGCTTTCTAAGGAAATAGGTACTATCTCTAATCGGTTGAGGCCCGCGCGGGCTTTGACGGTGGCTACGGAAACGCGGAGACGACCATGACCGACAAGAAACCCCAATTCATCGATTATTCGGGATCCCGGGCGCCTGAGAAGCATGCCCATGGCGACCATTCCTTGAACCTTTGGGAACCGATGATCGTTCCAAAGGAAGAAATTGATGCCGAAATCGATCGCCTCGCATCATTGGCGAAGCCAAATAATGGCGTCCGTCGATCCCGCATCGTGCATCCCCGCTCGCTTGAAGAGAAGGCGCAGAGTTGGGCGCCCGGCGTCGATGTCAGCCTTGATGTGCTGCTGCCTGGTGAGCGCACCAAAGCGGTACGGCAGAACTCCGGCGTCGTGAATTTCTGCATCCAGGGCGGCGGTTCCATGGTGCAGAACGGAAAGAAGACCGGATTCGGCCAATACGATGTGGTCACCACACCGTCGATGTGGGTGCATGAATATGTCAACGACACCGACGAGGTTCAGGTGCGCCTGCGCTATTCCAACGGCGCGCTGCTAGAACGGCTCAACATCCATTACGTCGATGAATATCCCCCCGCCCACGGCGCCCAGGACGACGACCTGACCGAGACGGCTGATGAGATCGCCAGCGACCATGCGTCGAAGTACGGCGCGTTCCAGATGACCGACGAGGGTGCTTGGTTGATGCCTTATGAAGGCCTGGTCAATCCACCGGCAGCGAAGATCGTGTCCCATCATTGGCCGTGGGAAAAGGTTAAGGCCGAACTCGACAAATACGCCGAAGGTCTCGATCAGGATTACGAAGGACGGCGTCTGTATCTGCTTTACGATCCGGTCACCGGACGCGCGAACGGCACCACGGTCAATTTCTTCGCCACCATCACCCATCGTCCTGCGGGCATCTCCGATCGACCGCACCGACATGCCTCTGCGGCGATGAACTACTATTTCGGCGGCGAAGGCCATTCGGTGGTGGAGGGGACTGAATACACCTGGAAATCCGGTGATTTCATGTTCTCGGCGCCGGGCTGGGCAATCCATGCCCATTCCGCAGATGTCGGTCCAGTCTACGAATTGACGATCCAGGATATGCCCTTCTGTATCAACAATGACTGCCTGTTGTGGCAGGAAGATATGACCGGACCGGTGTCCTTGTTGGGCTCCCACGCCGGATTCGAAACCAATCGCGAGGAATTGTCCAAAGTGAGTTGACGGCCTGCCGAAATCAGGCCGCCGTGGGGAACAGGGGTGTGTTGGTCTCCGCCGGCTCCTGTTCCCCAACCCTTAGCCGGGCCCGGTTCTGATCGGGCCCGGCGTCTTTATGAATAAGGATCATCGGAGGTACGGCGGGAGTTCACGAAATCTTGAAACTGGCCGCGTTGGAGCGCCCACTTGAAGCCGATATGCTTTCGTCCTGCCCTCGGGGCGTCCGTGTCCCGATAGGGAAGAACAGGGCCTCGCAGGAGGGGAAGATGGGTATTCTGGATACGCGGCCGGAAACGTTCGAAAGCCGTCTCACTGTGTCTCTCGCTTTGACGCGGATTAGTCTTGGTGCGTTTCTGCTGGTCTGGGCGGTGATGAAGTTCGTGGTTCCGAAGGGGACCATCGGGATCTTCAAGAAGTTCTATGGACTGAGCATCGATGTCGAACTGTCCATGGTCCTGGGAGCCTTGCAGGCCGTCTTGGCGGTGCTGATCATCCTCGGTCTTTGGCGGACCTGGACTTATGGTTTGGGGGTTCTCATGCACGGCTTTTCCCAATTGTCGAGTTGGCGCGAAACCCTTGATCCCTGGGCGCTATACCTCAGTGACAAGCCTAAGATGCTGTTCTGGGCCGGGGTCCCTGTGCTGGCGGCCTTCATCGCACTCTGGCTGCTGCGGGACCGGGACCGATGGTCCCTGGACGGCCGGCGCGGCCCGCCTTGAGGGC
>JAHEKA010000489.1 GCA_024638585.1 Rhodospirillales bacterium | reverse complement strand
GGGGTATCCCTGAAGCGAGATGATCGTATTCAATCTGCAATGCAAGGACGGCCACGGCTTCGAGGCCTGGTTCAAGGACGCCGCCGCGTATGACAGCCAGCGCCGCGCGCGCAAGGTGGCCTGCCCGGTTTGCGGCGACACCAAGGTGGCCAAGATGCCGGCGGCACCGCGCATTGCCAAGGGCGCGGCAAAGGCTGGGGGCAAGGAGCCCGGCAGGGCCGAGGGCGGCAAGGCGCGCACGGCGGAATACCTGCAGGCGATGGAACAACTGCACCGGCACGTCGAAGAGAATTGCGATTATGTCGGCGACAAGTTTGCCGATGAGGCGCGCAAGATCCACTACGGCGAGGTGGAAGAGCGCGGCATCTACGGTCAAGCCACCAAGGAAGAGGCCAAGGAACTCTCCGATGAGGGCGTTCCCTTCGCCGCCATCCCCCGCCGCCGGTCCAAGGACGCTTAGGCGCGGTGTACATCGTCGGACCGTACCTGTTTACCGGCGATGAGCTGGCCGGCTACCTGAAGGGCCGCCAGGCGGATGCGCTCGAAGCGGCGCGCCGGGAAAAGGACGGGGGAACCTCAGGCTCAGGCGCCGATATCGTGCGCGCGGTCTACGACCGCTTCTCCATTCCCGACACCGGCATGCATGTGGATAAGGCCACCTTCGTCGAAGAGCGCCCCCTCAACGACGAGGAGCTCGAGGCCATCGCCGTCCGCGATGAAGACAGAGACACCTATAAGGCCGTCACCATTGCCGTGCCCTATTCCGGCGATTCCCATCTGTTTACCTGCACCCCCACCATTTACTCGGCCAATCAGCCCCAGGCGGAGGTGAAGGACGGCGCGCTCTTCATCACCTGGTTCCTGGCCGAGGTGGAGGAATACCAGTTGGAGAACAACTTCAAGCGCACCATTGCCCTGATCGAGCGGACGCTCGAGGTCACCCAGTGGCAGGCCATGGCCTTCAATCAGGAAATGATGGAGGCCTTGAAGGCGGAGGTGATGGGCGGGGCCCAGGCCGGCTGAGCGCCACAGGCCGCCGGCCGGGAGCATTCCCCCTTCGCTAACCTGTCCTGGCCCTGCGGCCCGTCGCGCCGGGCGGCCTCTTGCCCTGGTGGCGGATTCCTGCGAACCTGTCAAAAATCAAAACAGCAATCGAAAAACAGGGGATAGTTCGCCATGTCGAGAATTCGCATTTCGTTGCTTGCCGTGGGCGCCGGATTGGTCGCCGCGGGTTTCGGCACGGGGCTCGCGTCCAGCCCGGCCGGGGCCGAGGTCAATTTCAAGGGCAAGACCATCCAGGTCATCATCAATTCCCGGCCCGGCGGCGGCACCGATGCCAGCGCCCGCCAGATCGGCAGCCTGCTGATCAAGCATCTGCCCGGCAAGCCCGGCGTGATCTTCCGCAACCTGCCGGGCGGCGGCGGCATCAAGGCCAATAACTATTTCTACGCCAAGGTGAAGCCCGACGGCATGACCGTGCTGTCCGGCTCGCGCAGCCAGGTCAGCCCCTTCAAGCTGCGCCACCGCGCCGCCAAATACGATCCCAGCCAGTACCGTTTCCTCGGCGGCACCGGGCGCATCGGCACGCTCATCATGATCAACAAGAAAGAAACCGCGCGGCTGACCGACCCCAAGGCCCGGCCACTGGCCTTCGGCGGCATCGACGGCGAACGTTCGGGCAGCCATGCCGCGGTCTGGGCCAAGGAATACCTCGGCTGGAACGTCAAATTCGTGCTCGGCTACGGCGGCACGCCCGCGCTTCTGTTGGCGGCCCGGCGCGGCGAGATCGACATGGTTCATCACCAGAACATCTTCAATCTCAAGCCGCTGTTGAAAGACAACCAGTTGGCCATCGCCCAGATCGGCATCCGCGATCCCAGCGGCAAGATGGTGCCGCGCAAATCGTTCCCCAACCTTCCGGTGTTGGGCGACATGATCTGGCCCAAGATGGATGCGGTGGCCAAGAAGGCCTACGAGACCTGGCTTGCGGACAATGTGGTTGAAAAATGGATGGCGCTGCCGCCGAAGACGTCCGACGAGATCACCAAGATCTACGTTGCGGCCTACAAGGCGGTCATGAACGACCCGGCCTACAAGACGATCGCCGCGCGCGAGTTCGGCGATGATTTCGGCTGGATCCCGGCACCGGAGATGCAGCGCATCGTCAAGGACCTGGTGGCCACCACCGACGCCGACCTTGCCTTTTTTACCCAGCTGCGCATCAAGCACGGGCTGAAGCCGGCGGGCGCCAAGAAAATGAAGACGGTGACCGCCAAGATCATTGAAAAGAAGCGGGGCGGCCGGCGCATGTTCTTCAAGGTCAAGGGCAAGACCCACCAGATCAAGGTCTCAGGCTCGCGCACCGACGTTCTGATCAACGGCGAGCTTTCCTCCCGCGGCAAGGTCAAGGTCGGGATGGAGTGCAAGATCGTCTATCCCGGCGACGGCAAGGAAGCCAAGTCGGTCTCCTGCAAGAAATAAATCCCGGCCAGGGCCGCGCCGCCAAATTTCCATGGTGGTGCGGCCCCTTGCCTATTGGCCTTCCCCCGGCCCTTTCCCCGGCCCTGGCGCTGATCCCGTGCCCGAGACCCGTCAATGAGCGATCTCTATAATCCCGCCGCGATCTTCGAGGGCCTCGCCGGCATCGCCACTCCCGAAGCGCTCACCTTGATGTTGTTGGGTGTCGTCGCGTCCAGCGTGTTCGCCGCGATTCCCGGCATCGGCTCGCTGTTGCTGCTGTCCATGGTGATTCCCTACGCCATGAAACTGGAGCCATACTCCT
>JAHEKA010000488.1 GCA_024638585.1 Rhodospirillales bacterium | reverse complement strand
GCGGAAATCGCCAGCGATTTCGGCCTTTATCTTCGGACCAAGACCACCCTGCCCCGGCGGCTCCTGGAGCTCACGGTGCTGATCACCGCGCGTCAGTGGACAGCACAGTACGAATGGGCGGCCCACGAGTCATTCGCGCGGGAGGCCGGCCTCGAAGCGCACGTGATCGAAGACCTGCGCGCGGGCCGCCCACCCCGCTTCGATGCCCCCGATGAGGCCCTAGTCTACGACCTGGCCATGGAGATCCAGGAAAGGAAGGGCCTTTGTGACGACAGCTACCAGAGGGCCAAGGACCTGTTGGGCGAGCAGACCGTGATCGATCTGCTGACGGTGATCGGCTACTACACCCTTCTTGCCGTGGTCTTGACCGGCCTCGACGTGGACCCGCCCGACGGCGGCCGACCGCTTCCGCCGATGGAGGATTAACCGGCAGTGCAGGAGCCCCGGCCCATGCGAGGGTCCGGGGCTCCGTTCGGGGGTTTCCCGATTCTCCGCTCCTAGAGCGGATCATTTCTGAAGGCCCGCCCGGCGCGTCTCTCGACGCCGTCGATACCTTCACTCAAGAATTCAGATTTTCTATACGGCTTCGCCCTACCAGGCGGCACAGTCGCCGGAGGGTGGAAAGCCGTCGCCCCGCGCGACCGCGGGGCCATTGGAATGGTCCGGCGGAGTCTCCATGCGCTTTCTCCTGGTGTTACCCAAAGTCCCCGACCGGGTCGGCCTGGTGCCTGGTTGGAGGTGGCGGCACCGCCGGGCACGGTCAAGGGGACGCAAAAAGCGTAGCGCAGAGGCTCACCGCGATCAACGGCCTTTGCGCAAACCGATGTGGCAAACCCGATTTAGACATTGAGGCCCACCACGTAATCGGCGAGCGCCTTTTCGGCCTTGCGCTGGGCCGCCCGGGCGGCGTCCAATCGATCCTCCAACGCCTGCAAGCTGTTCTCCTGACTGTCGAGCTTCTTCATATAGCGCTGGTAGAGCTGGCTGCGGTTGTTGACCCGGCGCATGTTGTCGCGGATGCGCCGCTGGTCGGCGAAGATATCCTTCTTCTTGCGTTCGGTGGCCTGCACGCCCTTCTTATGGCGTGCAATTTCCGCCATCAGCCGGTTCATGCGCTTAAAGGCGTCACGGATCGGCTGTGAAAGGGTATCCGAAGACGCGTAGGCCCGGATCCGGCCGACGCTTAAGCTCGCCAACCCAACGGTCTCCTTCCGGGGCCGGCTGGTGACGACGCTGATTGCCCGGTCTTCCCCCGGCTTGAGATCCAGGGCAATGCGGTAGACCCCCTTGGCCAGAACGACCTTGAGCTTGGACTGTTTGGGCAGGCTCCAGCCCGGGCTGCGCGGATGCTCGATGATCAACTGCCGCGGCGCCCCGCGAACCCCCTTGATGCGATACAAGGTCGTGCGCTTGGACACCACCGTGTGGCGGAACAGACCTCGGCTGATCCGGCCCTGGGTCAGAGTGGAGGCGCTCTTCAATTCGCGTTCAACGCGGATCTTCTCGTCGAGGGCGAACCCCACCATCCGCGTCTCCCGGGGCGGCAGGGTGCGCAACTGGGCGTCGCCGAGATAAGCGACGGCGCCGCCCTTGCCGTCTCGTTCGTAAAGGGTCAGCACGCCGCCCGGCAAACCGTTCTCAGAATCGTTGGTCAGCTGGGCCGAGGCGACCGGATGATCGGCGTGGGTCCGGGGCTGGTAAAGCGAGACCCGGACAGCGGGTGTGCGCCGGTCTGCGATCGGAACGACAAGGGAGTGGCCGGAGGCGATGCTGACGGGACTTGGAACGCGGAACACCACCTGGGTCGCCGATTCGCGAGCGCCGGCCACCAACGCCGGACGGGCCATCGGCGGCGGCGCGGCGGCATCGGCCAGGCTCGGCGCGACGGCACCACTCTTGTATCCGCCAATGGCGGCCGGGGCGTCCTGCCGCAGGACGAGCGACCGGCTCTTGCCGGCGGCCCGCTTCTCCGCCCGTTTAAGCCGATCCCGAGGCTGACCGCGTCCGGGAGCCCGGGTGCCGGACGCCGCTTCTTCCTTGGCCACGGCTCCGGTGTCGGGACGCGGCAGGATGCGGCCCAACACTTCAACGGGGACTTCCGGACGCTGGACGTAGTACGCCTGATAGATCGCCTGGCGGAAGGTCACGGGGTTGCCCGATACCAGCGCGAGGCGCACGTCCTTCCAATCGCGGCCCGTCATGTTCTCCACCACGGCCCAGCCTTGGAGATGCCCGGTCTTGGCCTTGGCATCGCGGTCCAGCGTCAAGCGGTAGGAGGTCTTCCACAAGGGAGTCTGCACGACATAAGCGACACGAACGGAGCGGGTGCCATTGCCCGTCACCTTGATGGTGATGCGTCGTCGGTCGGCCACGCGATGGCGCGCAATAGCGGTAAGCGCGGCGTTGATCTGACCCTGCAAGGTCGCATCCGTCAAGCCCACCGATTGGGACTCCTCCAACAGGAAACCCTCCAGACCTTTATCGGTATTCAGCGTCACGCGGTACTGGGTGGTAACCACCCCGGTCTTCGGGTGGGTCACCGTCTCGCGGGTGATGGAGAGCACGCGGCCGGTGATCTGGCGCGGCCCGGTGACCGATACCCTGGCCCCCTTGAGAGCCTGCAAAAGGGCGGCGGGGGAACCCAAGGCGGCCTCGCCGAAAGGGAGGTCCCGGAAGGCCTCGGCCAGAGGCTCGCGCCCCGGCAAGGCGATGGTCCCGACCTTACCCGTGGCGTCGTAGACGACAATGCTCTTCAGCACATCGTCCACTTGGTCGAGCCGGACGT
>JAHEKA010000038.1 GCA_024638585.1 Rhodospirillales bacterium | reverse complement strand
CGCGGGCTCCGTCTTGGCCCCGGGCCGCCGGGCGCGGGCCCGGACGCTGGCCGTCTTGAGCTGGCCGCAGGCGGCCAGAATATCGCGCCCGCGCGGCGTGCGAATCGGCGCCGAAAGGCCGCCGTCATTGACGATGCGCGCGAATTTCCCGATCGCGGCGTCGGTCGAACATTCATAGGGCGCGCCGGGCCAGGGGTTGAAGGGGATCAGGTTGGTCTTGGCGGGAATGCCCTTGAGCAACCGCACCAGCGCCCGGGCGTCGGCGGGTGAGTCATTGACCCCTTTCAGCATCACGTATTCGAAGGTGATGCGCCGCGCATTGTGAACCCCGGGATAGGCCCGACACGCGTCCAACAGCTCCTTGAGGGGATATTTGCGGTTCAAGGGCACCAATTCATCCCGGACCTCATCGGTCACGGCGTGCAGGGACACCGCCAGGTTGACGCCAAGCTCCTCGCCGCAGCGCGCCATCATCGGCACCACACCGGCGGTCGACAGAGTGATGCGGCGCTTGGAAACCGACAGGCCCTCCGGGTCCATGATGATCCTGAGCGCCTTGGCGACGTTGTCGAAATTGTAGAGCGGCTCCCCCATCCCCATCATGACGATGTTGGTGATCATGCGGTCCTGGGATCTCAGGCCCCATTCGCCGATGGCATCCCGGGCGGCCATGAGCTGGCCGACGATTTCACCGGCTTCCAAATTGCGCACCAGCCGCTGGGTGCCGGTATGGCAGAACCGGCAGTTCAGGGTACAGCCCACCTGGGAAGAGACGCACAGGCTGCCGCGTTCGGCATTGGGGATGAAAACGGTTTCCGCGAGTTCCCCGTCGGCGAACCGGAACAGCCATTTGCGCGTGGTATCGGTGGACAGGTTGTCCTCCGCCGCCTGGGGGCGGGCAAGGCTGCAGATTTCCGCCAGCCGGGCCCGGAAGCTCTTGGCCAGGGTGGTCATGCCGTCGAAATCGGTGAGGCCCCGCCCATAGACCCAGGCCCAGAGCTGGTTCGCGCGAAACGGCTTTTCGCCGAGGCGCTCCATCAACTGGGCGAAATCCGCCCGATCCATGCCGATCAGGCGGACCGGGCCGTCGGCGGCCGCCCCCGGCAGGGGGCCCGATGGCGGCGCGGGCGCTGGCGCCCCGGCTTGCGACCCGGTCTCGATCATGTCGGGCGGGTCACTTGACCCCGCAGGCGCGGTTGATGCGCTTGCGGGCCCGGGTGAATCCCTTCAAGGAATAGGTGTCCGTGGTGGTCACGCCGCTGCGCGAGCGGCCGGTCAGCACCAGGCGGGTGCCCTTGACCATGGCCCGGACCAGGACCTTGTCGGCGGCGGCATTGGGCGACCAGGCCGCGTCGCGCTCGGTGGTTAGGGAAAACTTCCGCTTGTCCACCCGGGCGGTGGCCTTGGCCCCCGCCTTATAGGTGTAGCCGGCCTGGAAATTGACCACGTCGCGTTCGCCGTCCTTGGGACGATGGGTGACGAAGACGACGACGTCGCCGCGTTTCTTGTATTTGCCCCGGGATCGGGTCGGCTTGCTGACGATGTAGCAGACGCGCCCGGCCTTTTCGTTCAGCTGATAGGCATACCAGGCGCCGAACTGGCCGAGGAAGACCTGCTTCGAGGTTTTCTTGGCGGCCATCGCCGGGGGCAGGGCCCAGGCAAAGGCCAGGGCCATAAGCGTCAAAGCGGCTAGTCTGCGTCCTGGAATCATCGCAAAAACCTGTGTTCCCTGGTCATCAATGTCAAGCGCCCCGGCGGCAGCACAACTCCGCCCCGTCACCCGGGCGGCCTATCCGCCGCCGCGGCTGCGGATCACCGGCCCGCCCGCGACATGAGGCTGGGGCGGGATCGCCTCGCCGCCCTCCATCACCGGGCGGGAAGCGAAGCGCCCTAGGCTGATCATCCTGTCGTACATGACGATCGCCCCGGCGGTCGCCACGTTTATACAGAATTTCGTCGGAATTTTGACGGTAAAGGCGCACCGCGCCAGCATTTCCGGCGACAGGGAGCCGCGTTCCGGCCCCAACACGTAAGCCGCCTGGCGGGGATGGCGGAAGCTCGGCAGCTCTTCGGCCTCCTCGGTCAGCTCGACGCCGACAAGGCGGCACCCCACCGGCAGGTCGAGGGTGTCGATGGTGTCGAACTCGTAGAACGGCACCTCGCCCGGCGCATCGGAGGTATCGGCGAGCTTGCCCTTCCGGCGCTTGTAATCCGCGCCGACGGTGAACAGGAAGCTCGCGCCGAAGGCATGGGCGGACCGAAACAGGTTCCCCGCATTCATGGGCTTGGAGAGCCCCTCGACGCCGACACCGAAAAAACCGCGCATGGGCGCAAGCTTACCCCTCGGCGCCCGCTTGGCAAGCCCCCCTCTGGGACGACGACGGTCAAACGCCCTGGGTGGCCGACGCACTGACGCTGGCGCGTTGGGGCCGGGGAGCGTAAGTTGCCGGCCATGACGCCCCCGGCCTTCCCATCCGCGCTGCCGTTCGATTTGCTTCCGTCCCCTGTGGGGTCGCCAGTTGGAAGCGCGCCGTGATCAAACCCTGGCTGCGCGGGGCCGAGGCGCTGTGGGAGGAACTGCCGCCCAATCTGCGCGGCGCGTTGTGGATCCTCCTGGCCGCCGCGGTGCTGACCATCATGGGCGCCCTGGTGAAACACACGGGCAAGGACGTGCCCGCCTTCCAGATGGTGTTCATCCGCAGCCTCATCGCCGTCGCTCTGGTGGTGCCGTTCATGCTGCGCACCGGGCTGTCCGCCTTCCGCACCCAACGCCCCGGCATGCATGTCTTCCGGATCCTGATGGGGACCACCGGGATGTTCTGCGTGTTCTACGCCCTGTCCCATCTGCCCCTGGCCGAAACCGTCGCCATCGTCTTCTCGCGCCCCCTGTTCGCGGTGTGGCTGGCCATCCTGTTCCTGAGCGAGAAGGTCGGCTGGCGGCGCATCGCCGCGGCGCTGACCGGGTTCGCGGGCGTCCTGATCCTGGTGCGCCCGGGCACCGAGGTGTTCGACCCCGCCTCCCTGGTCGCGGTCATGGCGGCGGTGACGGCCGGCTCCGTCGCCGTGATCATCAAGAAAATGTCGACGACCGAGGCGGCCAGCACCATCATCCTGTGGTTCTCGGTCGGCAGCGCGGTGCTTTCCGCCGTCCCGGCGATCGTCGTCTGGGTCCCCCTGTTGGTTGAGCAATGGATCTACCTTGTGCTGATCGGGATCACCGGCGTCAGTGGCATGGCGGCCCTGACCAAGGGCTTTTCGACCGGCGACACCTCCTTCGTCACGCCGTTCGATTATTCGCGGCTGATCTACGCCACCCTGATCGGCCTGTTCATCTTCGGCGAGCATCCCGATCATTGGTCCGTGGTGGGCGCCTTGATCATCGTCGCCTCGGGCTATTACATCGCCCGGCGGGAGCTCGCCGCCACCCGCGCCCGGCTGCGCGCCCGCCATGCCGAGGCCCACGCAGACCAAAAGGACACAAACCCGTGATGCCACGCCCTACCTCTTGGCCCGCACCGAAGGGCGCGCTAAGGTCTCGCCATGTCTAGTCAACCCATCGCTCGGCACATGGACCCGCCATCTCTCACCGATATCGAGGAACTCGCGCAACACGCGCTCAACACCATCCCCGAGGAGCTCGCCCAGTTCGTGCGCGGCGTGGTCTTGCGGGTGGTGGATTTTCCCGATCGGGAAACCATGAAGGAGATGCGGCTGGAAACACCCTTCGATCTGTTGGGCCTCTATCGCGGCGTGTCCCTCGACCGCAAAAGCGTCACCGACACCCCCACCGACGTGGACATGATCTATCTTTACCGCCGGCCGTTGTTGGACTACTGGGTCGAATCGGGCCAGCCGCTGTGGCGCATCGTTCGCCATGTCGTGATCCATGAATGCGGCCACCACTTCGGGTTCAGCGACGAGGACATGGACCGTATCGAGGGAGAACCGTAAGCAATGGCAAAGGCGCCCGAAGAACCGCAACACATCAGCGCCGGCCCCCCGGCGCCGCTGACGGCGGATCAGCTGTGCCATATGTGCGACCCCAAGACGCTCGGATTCGCGACCACAGAAGAGCTTGAGGAGCCGCGCCGCATCATCGGCCAGGACCGGGCGGTGGAGGCGATCCGTTTCGGCGTCGGCATCTCCAAGCAGGGCTACAATATGTTCGCCCTGGGGCCGTCGGGCACCGGGAAATACAGTGTCATCCGCCAGTTCCTCGAAGGCCGCGCCAAGAATCTGCCGGCACCCCCCGACACCTGCTATGTCCATAATTTCGACGAGCCGCACAAGCCGTGCCTGATCCAGCTGCCGGCGGGCCGCGGCGCACCCTTCCGCGGTGAAATGAAGCAGCTCCTCGATCTCGTGCGGGTGTCCATCCCCCGAGCCTTCGAAACCGAGGAATACCGCGCCCGGCGCAAGGAGCTGGAGGCCAAGTTCAAGGGGGCGCACGACGCCATCTTCAAGGATGTCCAGGACGAGGCCGAGGCGAATTCCATCGCCATGGTGCGCACCCCCCAAGGCATGATGCTGGCGCCGGTCAAGGACGGCGAGATCATCGAACCCGACGCCTTCGAGAAACTTCCCGAAGAAGAGAAGAAACGCACCCAGGAGGTGATCGCCGACCTCCAGGAGAAGCTGCGGGCGGCGCTTGCGGAAATGCCCAAGCTGGAACGCCAGATCCGCGAGGAGCTGATGGCGCTCAATCAGGGCATCACCATGTTCGCCGTCGGCCACCTGATCGATGACCTGAAATCGCGATACACCGATATCGAGGAAGTGCAGCACTACCTCGACCAGGTGCGCAAAGACATCGTCGAGCACGTGGAGGACTTCCTGCGCACCGAACAGCCGACTGCGCCCGGCCCGATGCCGCCCCAGGCCGAGATGATGGCCCGCCAGGCCGGGCAGGGGCTGGAGCGCTACGCCGTGAACCTGCTGGTGAACAACGGCGACAGCGAGGGCGCGCCGGTCGTCTACGAGGACCTGCCCAACCTGCAGAGCCTGATCGGCCGGATCGAACACATTGCCCAGTTCGGCACGCTCAGCACCAATTTCTCCCTGATCCAGCCCGGCGCCCTGCACCGCGCCAACGGCGGCTACCTGATCCTCGACGCCCGCAAGGTGCTGACGGCGCCGTTCGCCTGGGACGAACTCAAGCGCGCCCTCAAGTCGCGCGAAATCCGCATCGAAAGCCCGGAAAAGATCATGTCGGTGGCCACCACCATCACCCTGGACCCGGAACCGGTGCCGCTCGACGTCAAGCTGGTGCTGCTGGGCGACCGGATGCTTTATTACCTCCTGACCCAGGCCGACCCCGAGTTCAACGAGCTGTTCAAGGTCGAGGTCGATTTCGAGGAAAGCTGGGACCGCAGCGAAGAGAACATGGCGCTGTTCAGCCAGTTCCTCGCCCAGGTGATCCGCCACCAGAAGCTTCGTCCCTTCGATGCCGGCGCGGTCGCCCGGGTGATCGAGCATGCCGCCCGCCTGGCCGGCAACTCCACCAAGATGAGCACCCATATGCGGACCCTCGCCGATCTGCTGGAGGAGGCCGACTACTGGGCCGGCAGCGTCGGCACCGACCTGGTCACCGCCGAACATGTCGAGCGCGCGCTGAACGCCAAGATCGAACGCGCCGACCGCATTCGCGACGTGTCTTATGAACAGATCGAGGACGCCACCATCCTGATCGACACCAAGGGCGAATCGGTGGGCCAGATCAACGGCCTTTCGGTCATGCAACTGGGCAAGTTCCCGTTCGGCCGGCCGACGCGGATCACCGCCCGGGTGCGGCTCGGCCGCGGCCAGGTGGTCGACATCGAGCGCGAGGTGGAACTGGGCGGTCCGCTCCATTCCAAGGGCGTGCTGATCCTGTCGGGCTTCCTCGGCGCGCGCTATTGCCCGGACCTGCCGCTGTCGCTGAACGCGAGCCTGGTGTTCGAGCAATCCTACGGCGGCGTCGACGGGGATTCGGCCTCCTCCACCGAGCTTTATGCGCTCTTGAGCACGCTCTCCGGCGTCCCCATCAAGCAGTCCCTCGCGGTCACCGGCTCGGTCAATCAGTATGGCCAGGTCCAGGCCATCGGCGGCGCCAACGAAAAGATCGAAGGGTTCTTCGACATCTGTTCGATGGGCGGCCTGACCGGCGAACAGGGCGTGCTGATCCCCGATGCCAACGTCAAGCACCTGATGCTGCGCAAGGACGTGATCGAGGCGGTCGCCGCCGGCAAGTTCCATATCTGGCCGGTCGCGACAATCGACCAGGGCATTGCGCTGCTGACTGGGCGCGAAGCCGGTGAGCGGAATGCGGAGGGGAAGTTCCCGCCCGAGTCCATCAACGGCTTGGTGGAGGCGCGGCTGAGGGAGCTCGCCGAAGCGGCGAGGCGCTTCGCGCGCCGGGTCGAAAACGGCGCGGCCGCCGATGACGGGGCCGGCGACGGCGGTCCCTGAGGCCCACTCCAGAGGTGGAGAAGGATCACCCCCATGGCCCTTGACATGGTTCTGCCCTGGTTCGTGCTGGGGACCTATTGCCTGATCGTCCTGCGCATGACGCCGATCCGCGTCTCCCCGGTCCAGTTCTTCACCGGCCGGGCGGAGACGGGACGCGAACCGGGTCTGTGGCTGCTGGTGGCGTCGGCCGCCATTACCTGGATCTTCGCCAAGTCCATCGCCAACGCGGCCAACCTGGCGGGCGCCTTCGGGCTGGCCGGCGGCATCGGTTACGCGATCTATTACCTGAGTTTCGTGGTGGCGGGGATCGCCATCTACCTGATCCGGGTGAAGGGCGGCTACACGTCGCTCGCCCAGTTCCTCACATCCAAATACGGCACGCTGTGCGCCCGCCTGTTCCTCATCGCCATCGCCATCCGGCTGTTCAACGAGGTGTGGTCCAACACCAAGGTGGCCTCGCTCTATTTCGGCGCCGAGGGCAGCCTGGAATACTGGACCGGCGTCGCCTTCGTCACCGCCTTCACGGTCTATTATTCCTGGCGCGGGGGGTTGCGCTCCTCGCTGCTGACCGACGGCGCCCAGATGGTGCTGGCGGCGATCCTGCTGGCCTGCATCCTGTTCGTGGTGTGGCCGGGCCTGGCCTCGCGCGGCCTGCCGGAGATCCCGGCGAGCGCCCACATGGCCGGGCTCACCTTCTGCGGCTTGGCCCTGGTCCAGGTGCTGAGCTACCCGTTCCACGATCCCGTCCTGACCGACCGCGGCTTCATCACCCAACCCCGGGTGATGCTGAAGGGCTTCGTCCTCGCCGGGCTGGTGGCGGGCGGCTTTATCTTGCTGTTTTCCACCGTCGGCCTCTACGGCCGGGCGATCGGCCTGACCGGCAACATGACCGTGGGCGTGCCGGCTTCCTTCGGCCTGCCGATGCTGCTGATCTTCAACGCCATCATGCTGACCAGCGCCGGCTCGACCCTGGATTCGACCTTCACCTCGGCGGCCAAACTATCGGGGCGCGACTGGCGCGGCCGGGCGGGCGACGCCACCGCGGCCGAGACCCGGTTCGGCCGCTGGGTCATGGTCGTCATCGCCGTCGCCGGCAACCTGCCCCTGCTGGCGATCTATTTCGGCGACGCCGTCGGCCCCGCCATCATCGCCGCCACCACCATCTCCGGCACCATGGTGATGGGCCTGGCGCCGATCTTCCTGCTGGCCTTTATCCCCCATGCCGGGCGCGAAAGCTTCCATCTCGCGTTCTGGCCGGGCCTGGCGCTGGGCGTCCTCGTGACGCTGGAAAGCGCGCTCGGCGTCTCCATCTTCCCCGCCTGGATCGATATCGGCGCCGGCAAATATGCCGACGACCTCGGCGTCAACCTGTGGGGGCTGGGTCTGTGCACGGCGGGATACCTTCTGGGCGCCGTCATCGGCCGGGCCCGGGCGGGGGCGGAAAAGTCGTAAGAGATCGCTGCTCCCCGCCCTATGTTTCGGCAGGGCCGAAGCTGGTTAACCCGATGTCCGCTATTGGCCAAAAGCGGACGTCGGGCGCTCGAGGAAAGCAAGACCGGCCCACTGCCCGGCGTTGAAAAACTACCCGGTTTCCAGCCGCAGACTTATATCGAATATTGCGATACCAATGATCGAATAATTTCGATTTATTGTTGGATGTGTCGGGCGTATAGAAGTGCGGTTTTGGCTGGGCTTCCCTAGGGGGGCCGCCGCTGGTCGCACCGGTTGTCGAATTTTGGCTCTTACACTGGTGCCATCAGGAATAAATCTGATGAATGTCAAAATTCTTGCCTCCGGGATGATTGCCCTTGGCCTGGTGATTGCCGGTTTCACGTATCGTGAACCGGTCACCAATTCCGTTGCCGGCCTGTTCGCGGAGAAAAAGCCGGAACAGGCTAATTCTGGCAGCGACCGCCGGCGCGGCGGCGGGCGCCGTGGCCGGCGCGGCGACGGCAACGTCTCAGTGACTTTGGCCAGCGTTGAAAGCCGGGACATGCCGTTGCAACTGACGGCTATCGGCACCGTCCAGGCAATGGCCACGGTGGCCATCAAGGCACGGGTTGACGGTCAATTGATCGAGGCCTTCTTCGAAGAAGGCCAACGGGTCAAGAAAGGCCAAAAACTGTTTCGCATCGACCCGCGTCCGTTCCAGGTGACTCTGCGCCAAGCTGAGGCCAATCTCGCCCGGGACCGCGCTCAGCATGCAAAGACCAAACACGACCTTGCCCGATACAACAAACTCATGGCCCTGGGCCATGCCTCACGCCAGAAGTATGAGGAGGTGAGCACCGCCAGCGCCGCCATGGCCTCGGTGGTGATCGCTGGACAGGCGGCTGTTGACCAGGCCAGGCTGCAGCTTGGGTTCACGACCATCACTGCCCCGATTGATGGACGGACAGGCAGCCTGCTGGTCAGCGTCGGCAACCTGGTGAAGGCCAACGACACCCAGCCCTTGGTGAACATCACCCAAATTCGGCCGATCAACGTCGTGTTCTCGGTCCCTGAAAGGCATATGCTGCCTTTGCGCAGGCTGATGGCAAAGAAACAGGTCGCGGTCGAGGCCATCCTCGATGAAGATGCTCCGCTGCGGCAAAAGGGGGTGCTGACATTCATCAACAACATGGTGGATGCTGGTACCGGCACCATCCAATTAAAGGCCAGATTTCCCAATGAGAATGAGGTCCTAAGCCCCGGCGCCTTCGTCAATGTCACACTGAACCTGCGGGAGCGGCCCAACGCCATCGTTATCCCTACATCCGCGCTCCAGGTCGGACAGAACGGACCTTTCGTCTTCATCGCCAAGAAAAACAATAAAGTCGAAATGCGGCCCATCGCCGTTGCCGAATCAGCAAGCAAATATACGGTCGTCACTTCGGGTCTGAAAACTGGCGAGAAGGTGGTGACCGACGGGCAGCTGCAACTCGTGCCGGGCGCGAGCATTCGCCCCCGCAAACCCCAGGACGACAACGAGAGTGCGGCGGCACCGGGAGCAACAGGCGCGGGCAAAGGCGTGAACAAGAAACGCAGGAAACGCGGCCGCGATCGGGGCGGCAAATGACGCTGCCGGAGCTTTGCATCACACGTCCGGTGATGACGACGCTGCTGATGGCTTCGCTGCTTTTGTTTGGCACGCTGGCTTACCGGGTCCTACCGGTGAGCGAATTGCCCAATGTCGATTTTCCCACCATCCAGGTGACCGCCAACCTATCCGGCGCCAGTCCCGAGACCATGGCTTCGACGGTGGCCACCCCGTTGGAATCGGCGTTTTCCACAATCGCCGGCATCGACTCCATGACCTCGACCTCGCAACTGGGTTCGAGCGCGATCACCCTGTCGTTTGATCTCGACCGCGATATCGATGCTGCCGCCCAGGACGTACAGGCAGCCCTGGCTGCCGCCGCGCGCCGGTTGCCCGACATGCGGACTCCGCCACGGCTGCGAAAAGTGAACCCGGCCAACAGCCCGGTGTTCTTTCTTGCCGTAAGTTCGCCGACCCTGCCGCTGGCTACCGTCAATGATTATGCTGAAACGCGGCTCGCCCAGCAGATCTCCATGGTGGCGGGCGTTGCTCAGGTTCAGGTCTTCGGGGCGGCCAAATTCGCCGTCCGCGTCCAGGTGGATCCCAACAAACTTGCCGCGCGCAACATTGGCATAGACGAACTGCGCAAAGCGATCGCCCAATCCAATTCCAACCTTCCTGTCGGCCTGCTGGAGGGGCCTGACAAGGCGGCCATCTTGCAGACCACCGGTCAGTTGTTCGATGCCGAGAGCTACGCTCGGCAGATCGTCACCTACCGCAATGGTGCCCCGGTGCGTCTTGGCGATGTCGGTAGCGTTCTCGCCGACCTGGAAGACCGGCGTCAGGCCGGCTGGTACGGAGATTCCCGTGCCGTGATCCTTGCTATTCAGCGGCAACCGGGTGCCAACACCATCAAAGTTATTGATGCAGTTAAGGCCAAGCTTCCGGCGTTCACCGAACAGCTTCCCGCCTCCATCAACCTCGACGTCATCTATGATCGCACGATATCGATCCGCGCCTCCATCGACGACGTGCAGTTCACTTTGGTGCTGGCGGGCATGCTGGTGATCATGGTGATTTTCCTGTTCTTGCGGAATCTGTCGGCGACCATCATTCCATCTCTGGCACTGCCCCTGTCGGTAATTGGCACCTTTGCCGTCATGTATTTTTTCGGGTTCTCACTCAACAACCTATCCCTCATGGCGCTTACCCTTTCGGTGGGATTTGTCGTCGACGATGCCATCGTCATGCTGGAAAACATCGTCCGCCATATCGAACGCGGCGAAAAACCCATGGCGGCGGCGATCAAAGGCGCGCGGGAAATCAGCTTCACGATCATCTCCATGACCCTGTCGCTGGCGGCGGTGTTTATTCCAGTCATGTTCATGGGCGGAATCCTGGGGCGGCTGCTGAACGAATTTGCGATTACCGTGGTCGCCGCCATCATCGTGTCAGGTTTCGTTTCTCTTACGCTTACGCCGATGATGTGTTCGCGTTACATCAAGCCCCGCACGGCGGCGAACACCAGTGCCTTCTATCGCGTGACCGAACGTGGCTTCGAAGCCATGCTGCA
>JAHEKA010000487.1 GCA_024638585.1 Rhodospirillales bacterium | reverse complement strand
GGTCGGGAAATTTCTTGGGCGTGCCGCGGAAGACCAAGGAATGGAAGCAGCCGATCATCGGCATCTTGAACTTGGTGAAGGTGGAGTCCTTGCCGAAGAAATCATGGACGTCGAAACTGCCATTCCCGAGATGCACACAGATCGGCAGGTCGAGCTCGCTCGCCACCTCATAGAGCGGGAAAAAATACTCATCGGTCAACGGCTTTTCGCATTCCAAGGGCCGCATGAAGACGGCGCAGGCGCCATGATCCTTGCCGAAGGTCAATTCATCGCGCAGCCTGTCCCCCATGGAGAGCAACGGCGGAACCACGGCCCAGCGCAGCCGCCCGTCGCCCTTCCTCCAGATATCGGCGAGCCAGCGGTTGTAGGAACGCGACAGGGCGAAATCCAAGGGAGCGTTGTCGGCGATGGGGCGCAGCAGGAGGGTGGGGAACAAAATCTGGATGTCGACGCCCAGTTGATCCATATGCTCGAGCCGGGCCGTGACTTCCTGCATCTCCCGGGACTCTTCGGACGTGTCGGAGCCGAGATTGCGGTCGCGGTTATGGACGCGCCCGTTGATCACCCAGAACTCGCGCTGGACCCGGCCTTCCACGTTGCGCTCCCGATGGCCCGCAACCTGCTCCGTGAGCATCGGCAGGAACCGCGCCTCGTCTTCCTGAAGGTAGGACCAGGTCGTCATGGATTCGATAACGTGAGCGTCCGCGTCGACCGTCGGCATTGCCGCCTCCCTTATGTCCTTGCTGCCCCAAGTGGAACGGGCAGGCCCCTAACCTAGCAGGGATCGGTACCCCGGTTAAGCCTGTCACCCTTTAGGCCGCCGCCGCACCCCGAGCCGCGGCCTCACCCAGATAGCGGCGTACCGCCCAAACGCCAAGATAGATGAAGGGCGTGTCAGCCAAGGCGATCAGCAGCTTGAACAGGTAGCTCGCGACGATGATCTTGGCAACCAGCCCCCAATCCAGGCCGAGACCGAAGCCAAGGAAGATCGAATTGACGATGATGGTGTCGACCAACTGCGAAATCATGGTGGACGCATTGTTGCGCAGCCACAGATGACGGCCCCGGGTCATCCTTTTCCAGAAATGGAACAGCTTCACGTCGAGCAACTGGGCCACCAGGTAGGCCGTCATCGAACCGAAGATCAGGATCCCCGGAAGGGTGAACACCGATTCGAAGGCGCGTTGCATTTCCGCCACCGTGGCGTAATCGGGGTTCCCCGAGGGCCAGGCCGGAGAACCCGGCAAGACCAAGGAGATCTGAATCAGGACCAAGGAGATCAAGCTCATCACGAATCCGGTGGCGACCATCAGGTTGGCACGCTTGCGCCCGAACACCTCACAGACAATGTCGGTCAGCAGAAAGGTGATCGGATAGGTGATCAGCCCTGTGGTCAGGGTAATGGCTTCGCCGAACAGGCCGCGGGGGAGCGTCGCCGGGAAGGCGAGGAACAGTTTGACCCCGATGATGTTGGTCAGCACCAATACGACGACGAACCCCGCCATCAAGACGGCAAAGGTGCGTTCGGTTCTGGGGGCGTCGTCGGCGATTTCGGTCACGGGCCATCCCTCGGTCGTGAACTTCGGGCCACGGTATCAGAGCCCGCAGCCAGTGGGAATGCCTCGGCGCCGGACGCACGCCGCCCCTGCCCGGCGGCGGGAAAAGGTGGCATACTGCCCCCGGCAACCGGCGGCGTCCGCCGCGGGACCGGAAAGGCGAAAGATGGTTGAGACTCATACACAGCTCTGGCCCACCCATATCCTGGAGCGCGAATTCCCGGGACATCGTGAACACAAGGCGGGGCTCCTCACCCTGGTGGATCAGTACATGGCGGAGCATCCCAAATCGCGGGCGGCGCCGGAGAATCGTCACCTATACGAGAGCGATTACGGCATCATCCCGAAGTTCTACGATTCCCACCCCGGCGTCCGAGCGCTGGCCGACTTCTTCGTCGAGAGCTTCATCGAGATCAGCACCGCGGCGAACAAGGACCAGTGGGAACTCCGTCATCTCGATACCTCAAAATTCTCGATCGAGATCACAGGCTCGTGGTTCATCAACTACCTCTCGGAAGGCGCGGTCGATCCACATATCCACCGAAACTGTTCTTGGTCCTGCGTCTACTACCTGCAGATCGGGGAGACCACGGGACCTCGCGACGGCGGCACGTTCTTCATCTCACCCTTCAACAAGAGCGATTCCGACGATTGGGGCAGCATCTACATGGCCGAGGCCAGCCGCAGCTTCAAGGCGGCCGAAGGCCGGGCCCTATTCTTCCCCTCATTTCTGGTGCACGGATCCCATCCATATCAGGGTGAAATCAACCGCGTGATCTTCTCGTCCAATGCCCGGATTTCCATGGCCAAGTAACTGAAATCTTGAGCCTTTAACCAGGTAGCCCGGATTTGTCGACAATGTCCGGCATAGCTAATCATATATTTACACATTAACCGCTATTTTCGGCCCTGAGCCGCGCTGGCTGCGGACCGTAGTGGTAAACATGGTGGTTCCCGCGCTGCCGCGTCTGTCGTTTTTTTCTCGCGTTTGTTGAATTTTTCTGAGTGGCTCGGGCGATTTTGAACTCTTTTCGCACCAGATCATTAAAGGCACTGGGTTGCTTGATTGTGATCCTGGGCTTCTTGTCGGCACCGCTGCCGGCGATTGGGCAGGCCCCCCCGCCAGCACCGGAAAGCCCAGCGGCGGCATCCGGCATACCCGTGCCCGGCGTGCCGACGACCGGCCAGGCTCCGGCCACCAATCCCGACACGTCCACCGATAAGAAAACCGCACCGGCAACC
>JAHEKA010000486.1 GCA_024638585.1 Rhodospirillales bacterium | reverse complement strand
AGGAACAGCCATGGCAGACACGGTCACCCTGGAAATCGATGGCCAAAAGGTCGATTCCATCTTCGCAAAGCCGGACGGCGATGGGCCCTTCGGCGGCGTGGTCGTGACCTTCCACCGGGGTGGAATTGATAATTTTACCACCTGGCTGGTAGACGAGCTGGCCCGCCAGGGGTATTGCGCCATCGCGCCGGATCATTTCCATTGGATCCCCCCTGGAGAGTCGATCGACAACCGCAAGGAATTCCTGTGGGATACCCGTCTGGCGCTGGACCTGGCCGTGGCCCGGGGCTACCTCGAATGCCTGCCGGAGATGGACGGCGACCGCATCGCCATCCTCGGTCATTGCATGGGCGGGCGCACGACCTTCCTAGGCGCCGCCTGTGACGAACATTACAAGGCGGCCTGTGTCTGGTATGGCGGCGGAATGATGCAGGCCCAAGGCGCGGACGGGCCGAGCCCGTTCGAGCGTTTGGGAGATATCACCTGCCCGGTGATGGGTTTCTTCGGCAAGGAAGACAAGAACCCTTCGATGGAGGATGTCGACAAGTTCGACGCGGCTCTCACCAAAGCCGGCGTGTGGCACGAGTTCCATCGCTACGATGACACCGGCCATGGTTTCATGGATCCCGACAACCCAAAGCATTATGTCGAGGCGTCGGCCAAGGATTCCTGGTCGCGCGCACTTGTCTTCCTGAACGAGAAAATCGGCACGAGTGCAGCCGCCGCGGCGGAGTGAGTCTATAGGGCGGCAAGGTCCGGAAGCGCTAAGCCGATGCAAAGCCGCCTTAGAACGCCTCTTCCATGCCGGCCGCGCGCAGCACCGCATTGGCCGCATCGTTGGTCGTGACGGCGCCGGGAAACGGGATGGCACGATTGAGATGCGGCGTGAACCACATCTCCCGCCCGCCTTCGTCCCGGCCCACGGGATAGCACCCCGCCATTTCCAGTCGTTCGCGCAAGGCTGTTTCGATCTGTCCCATGGGCGTTCTCCACCGCCGCTGGGCCGTTCGCAGGCCCGGCGACGCGCCAAGGATAGTCGATGCGGGGCACCGTTGCATCCCGGGCGGGACGGACCGTAGACTGGGCCATGGCACAACGCATCGTTTCCCTGCTCCCTTCGGCGACGGAATTGGTGGCGGCCCTCGGCGCCGCCGGCGAACTGGTCGGCCGATCCCATGAATGCGATTTTCCGCCCGAGGTGGCGGCATTGCCCGTGTTGACCGAAGCCCGGCTCGATGCAACCGGCACGAGCGGGGAAATCCACGCCGGCATGGAAGCGGCGCTGGCCGATGCGCTGTCGGTCTACCGGGTGGACGCGGCGGGGCTTAGGGCGCTCCTCCCGGATGTGGTGGTCACCCAGGCGCAGTGCGAGGTCTGCGCGGTGTCGGAGGACGATGTTGTTGCCGCGCTTGGCCAGTGGGCCGGGGCTGGCGACGGGCCCAGGCTCGTCAGTCTCAGGGCCGAGAACCTGGCGGGCGTCTATGACGATCTTGCCGCCCTGGGCCGGGCGCTGGGGCGTGAGGCGCAAGCCGCCGTGCTGGCCGCGGAGATGCGCGAGCGGCTGGAGACGATCGCCTCCCGCTCGGTCGAAGCGGGCTGGAAGCCGCGCCTGATGTTCATCGAATGGATCGCCCCGCCGATGGCCGGCGGCAACTGGATGCCGGAACTGATCGATCTGGCGGGCGGGGAACCCCTGTTCGCCGATGCCGGAAAGCCGTCGCCCTGGGTCGACTGGGAGGATATCGCCGCCGCCGACCCGGAGGCCTTATTGGTGGCGCCCTGTGGGTTCGAGCTTGAACGTATCGCGGCAGAGATGCCAACCCTTCAGGCGCTTTCCGGTTGGGCCGAGCTCAAAGCGGTGCGCGCCGGCCGGGTCGCGATCGCCGACGGCAACGCCTTCTTCAACCGGCCCGGGCCCCGGCTAGTCGAGAGTGCCGAGATCGTCGCGGAATTCCTGCATCCGGACGTCTTCGACTTCGGCCATGAAGGAATCCATTGGCGCCGAGTTTCCTAGTTCTTGGATTCCTGGCCCGAGAGGCGGCGATAGGCGACGGATTGGGCCACCGCCACGCTTTCCAGCACGAGCATCAGGAACAGCGCGCCCAGGAAGAAGGGCAGGGTGGCGGCCAGGTCCACGAAAATTTTCGGCAGGTCTTCCAATGCCAGGTTTTCGACCAGCCATTTCTGGGAATAGAAGATTCCCGCGCCTATTGCGACGGTCGCGAGACCCAGTGCCGTGCCCACGATGGCACAAAATCCGATAAGCCGCTCCACATGCCCGGTGCTCAGCTTCCAAGCGGTATGGAAAGGAGTCCTGCCCTGGATCGCGGTGAGCGGAAACAGCGCGACCAGGCGGACAAGGGCGATGAAAAAAAGGATCGCCACGCCAAGGTTGAAGACATGGCCCGCCAACTCGACCAATGAGCCCAAAAACGCGCCAACCGCATCAAGAATCCATTTGGCGATGGTCAGCAGAAGCCATACGCCGAGATAGGTGAGGTCATGGATGCGCGGCAGGAAATCGGCGAAGCGGCGGCACGGATCGTCCAGCACGATCAGCCGGTGACATGACACCATCATGTTGGCGATCACCAATGCGCTGATGAGAAAGAGGGCAATCTCCCACAGCGCATAGACCCCCATTCGGGGGAAAGTGATGATGAATGTGACACCCACCAGGATGGTGGAGGGCAGCGCGCGCATCAGCAGCCAGAAGCGGTGGCGCCAGACCAAGACAAAGGTTCCGCACGCCGAATCCCAGACGGGAAAAGGTGCCGCGTCCCCCTCAGGCGTTTCGCCCGCCATCAAGT
>JAHEKA010000485.1 GCA_024638585.1 Rhodospirillales bacterium | reverse complement strand
CCGAACACAACCTGCTCGGCATCGATCCCTTTCCGGTCGCGCGGTTCACCCTGTTTTCTTCCCATCTTGGGCGCAAGGGGGCAAGCTACCGGCCGGAAGCCGATTATCCCCTCGCAATCGCCGAAGGAGCCCAGCCGTGATTCCCATCAAGCGTCTTGATCACTTCGTCCTCAACGTGGTCTCGGTGGAGGACACCGCTGCCTTCTACGCCCGGGTGCTCGGGTTCGAGATCGACCGCAGCCGCGAAGGGCGGCTTTCGCTCCGCCAGGGCGATATCCGGATCAACCTGCAGGACGAGGACCACGCGCCGCCCCAGCGGGCCGGAACCCCCACGCCCGGGGCGCTTGATTTCTGTTACGAGATCCAGGGCGGGCTCGAGGACGCGGTGGCGCATCTCGAGGCCGAGGGCATCCGAATCGAAAAGGGCCCGGTGACGCGCAACGGATCCAAGGGTCCGATGACCTCGGTCTATTTCCGCGATCCGGATCAGAACCTGGTGGAGCTTTCGGTCTACCCGTGAGGCCCCGCGGGGTCGAGCCGGTCGGCATAGACCGTTCGGATCTCATCCAGCAAACCGCGGCTCGCCGCGTGCGCCAGGTCGAGGACATGTTCGAAGCCGTCCGCACCGCCGTAATAGGGATCGGGCACGTCGCGGATTTCCAGCTCCGGCGCGTAATCCAGGAACAGGCGCAGGCTGCCGTCCCGCCCCACCGGGGCCAGCCGCGTGAGGATCGTGTGATTGTCGCGGTCCATGGCGAGGATCAGGTCGAAGGCGTGGAAGTCTTCGACCCCGGCCTGGCGCGCGCGGTAGCGGCTGATATCGATGCCGCGCCGGGCCGCGGCGGCGGCGGACCGGCCATCGGGTGGCTTGCCGATATGATAGGCGTGGGTGCCCGCCGAATCGGCCGCGATCGCGTGGTCCAGGCCTTCGGCCCGGACCAGCGTCTCGAACACCCCCTGGGCGGTGGGGGAGCGGCAAATGTTACCCATGCAGACGAACAGGACCTTGATCATCTTCCTGCCCCGCCCGGGCGGGGCCTACTCGGCTTCGCGGACCTTGACTTCCATCTCGCCGATGAGGTCGCAGTTGCACCGCATCACGTCGCCGGGCTTGACCTCCGACACCCCGGGGGGTGAGCCGGTGAACAGTACGTCGCCGGGATAGATGCTGTAGTACTCGGTCGCGAACTCGATCAGGCGCGGGACGTCGAAGATCATGTCCTTGGAATGCGCATCCTGCTTGATCTCGCCATTCAGGTGCACGGTGAAGTCCACGTTGTTGGGCTCGGGGATCTCATCGGCGGTGGTGATCCAGGGGCCGAGCGGCGCGTAGCCGTCACACGACTTGCGGAACGAGCGGTCCTCGCGCCCGCGCACGGTCATGTCGAGGCCGAGCGTATAGCCCGCCACGTAATCCAGAGCGTCGGCCTGCGAAATATGGCTGCCCTGCTTGCCGATGATGACGCAGAGTTCCACCTCATGGTCGTTGCGCCGGTCCGGGAAGCGGATGGCGACGCCCTCGCTGGCGCCCACCAGGGCCGAGTTGGCCTTGAGGAAGATGCCCTGGTTCTGAATGCCCGACGGGCGCCTCGGGCCTTGATCGGCGCCGGTGACATGGGGCTGGGCCGCCATCTCCGCGACATGGGCGGCATAATTGACCGGCGCGGCCATGACCTTGGACGGCCGGGCCACCGGGGCCAGCAGGGCGACCTCCGAGGGCGCTTTGCCGGGGACCTTGGCGGCGGCCTCTTCCATCCGGTCGCGCCATTCCGGCAGGGCGGCGATCACCGCGTCGCCCCGCATGTCGTAGCGCGCCCCGGCGCGGATCTCGTCCTGAACATCGCTGATGTCGTGAATCATCCCGTCGATCACGACACCTAAGCGGTCCTCGTCAAATCGGCAAAGCTTCATCGTGTCTCCCTTTCCTTGCGCGGTGCATGGGCCCGCACATTTTCATGATTTGGAACGCGTCTAGTTATAGGGGCACGGGCGCGGGCGGGCAATCGCTAGCACCCCGCCGCCCCGGAGCTTCAGCCGGTTTTCCCGGCGAGCCAATCGCGCGCCGTCGCCGCCGCGCCCGTCGTCAGCGGCAGGTTGAGCCCGAAGGATTTGGCCAGCGCCTCGGCATGCTGGACGTCCTTGGACAAGAGGATGTCGTCCGTCTCCAGCGGCTTGACCACCGCCTTCCTGTCCCTGATCTCCAAAACCCGGTCCCAGGACATCACCGCGGCGCCGGTGGAGATCGAACGCGCCATGTCCAGGAACTGTCCGGCATCCAGCCCGCCGGCGGCGGCGATACGGGCGCATTCAGACAGCATCACCCGTTCGATGCCGTTGGTCAGGTTCTTGCAGATCTTGGCGACGTTGCCCGACGTCAGCGGCCCGAAATGGCAGACCTGCTTGCCCAAAGCCTCCAGATGCGGGCGGATTTCCGCCACCACGTCGTCGGGGCCGCCGACCAGGAAGGTCGCTTCGCCGGCATGGACCCGGTGGGGCACCGCGGTGATCGGCGAATCGATCACGGTCACGCCCTTCTTGTCCCCTTCCGCCGCCACCTTGCGGGTGGTTTCCGGCATGATGGTGGAATGGAGGATCAGGATCGATCCTTCGCCCGCGCCTTCGAGCGCCCCGCCGGCGCCCAGCGCCGCGTCCAGCACCTGGTCGTCGGTGCGCACCAGAAGGTGAATGATGTGCTGGCCGCGAGCGGCCTCGGCCGCCGATGGGGCGATCTCCGCGCCCATCGATCTGGCGGCCTCGAGATTGTCTTGAGAGACGTCGAATGCCGTCACCTTGAGCCCCGCCTTGATCATGCGGTCAAGCAGGC
>JAHEKA010000484.1 GCA_024638585.1 Rhodospirillales bacterium | reverse complement strand
CCGTTCCGCCGCGGCGAAGGCGACAGCCCACCGCCCAAGAGCCCCCAAGGCGCGCCCCGCTCCGAAGAGGACGAGGAAGGGTTCTAGTCCCCGCCGCCCGGACATGATGCCGCGCAGCATTTATTTTTTCCCGCCGCCGGATGATTCGATCCCCTCTGGCAGTCAGTCATATGAATCTGCGATACTGATTTGAAGGAACCGGGGTGGCAGCCGGGTCCGCGGGAGAGATGTCTTGCGTCTGTGGGCGACCACCGGCATTGCTGTGTTGTGCATCACCTTGGCGGGCAATGTATCGGCCGCCGAGCCGGAGAGCCCACGCCCGGGGCAGGCCGCTTCGGTCAATGTGGCGCGGCTGGCGCCTTCGATGGCCCAGCCGCCCTGGGCCGCCATCGGCCGGGTCAACCGGCGGCCCGGCGGCTTCTGCAGCGGCACATTGATCGGTGCCGACAAGGTTCTCACCGCCGCCCACTGCGTCTGGAACAAGCGCCGCGGCCAATGGATTGCCGGGGAAGATCTTCATTTCCTCGCGGGCTATCATCTCGGCACCTATCTCGTTCACCGCCGGGTCGCCGCCATCAGGCTGCCGGCCAAGATCACCATGAACCGCCGCGGCCATCCGCGTCGACCTGTCAACAACTGGGCGATCCTGACACTGGAAAGCCCGGTTGCGACCGATGCGGTCTTGCCTCTTCTCACCAAGCGCCGCGCCCGGCGCCTGACCACCGCCAAGCTGGGGCCTCTGGTCCGGGCGGGCTACGGCATCTACCGGCCCTATGCGCTCAGCACCGATACCTGCCGCGCCGTTGGTTTGATCGGGAAGTCGCTGTTGATGCATGACTGCGACGCCACCATCTTCGAGGCTGGGCACCCCATCCTGGTCAAGACCCGTCGCGGCTGGCGCGTGCTGGGACTGCAAATGACCACCTACAAGCGCACCCGCCGGGAAAACGGCATCGGCATGGCTGTCCTGGTCTCGGCAATCCCCGACCGGTCGGCCCGCTGACCCCTCCGTCGTGCCATCGGTTTGAACCCTGTGGCACCGGAATGGCGGAGCAGCTATATTGGCGACAACGAGCGATCGTGCTTAGGCACGCCGGCTGCAACGCGCCGGTCGCGCCGGGCCGGATGTTTATGGGGGTATCGAAGCCATGATGACGCGGGTTGTTCTCTCTCTCTTCTGTGTTTCCGTGCTGGCCACCGCGCCGGCGCCGGCCCTGGCCCAGGAAAGCGGCGGCGGCCTGTTCGACGGCTTGTTCGGCGGCTCCTCGGAAGCGGGAACCAAGACAAAGGTGACCGAAGGGCAGAATTCTCCCACCATCGACCAGGTACAACGCGAGTCCTACAGCGGCCCCAAGGCGCGAATCGCCGTGGCACGCTTCACCAACAAGGCGCGCGGCCATTGGTACAGTCGGGCGTTAGGTGACGGTATGGCCGACCAGCTCGCCACCGCGCTGTTCAGCACCAACCGCTACATCGTGCTGGAGCGCCAGGCGCTCGGCGACGTCATGCGCGAACAGGATCTTGGGGCGTCGGGGCGCATTCGCCGCGGCACCGCCGCTCCGATCGGCCAGATCGAAGGGGCGGAACTGATGATCGTCGGCGCCGTCACCGAGTTCCAGGACAATTCCAGCGGCTCCAAGGGCCGCGTGGGCGGCGGCCTCGGCGGCATGCTGGGGGGCGATTTCGGCTCCATCGTGGGATCGATCGGTTCCGGTGTCAGCCGGGCCCACATGGCCATCGACGTCCGCGTGATCGACGCGCGCACGTCGCGCATCGTCGCCGCCACCTCGGTCGAGGGCGAGGCCACCGACGTCAGCATGGGCGGCATGCTGGGGGGACGCTACGGCGGCGGCGCGCTCGGCGGCGCTCTTTCGGGCTGGAAGAACACGCCCAAGGAAAAGGCCTTGCGCATGTGCATCAAGAAGGCGGTCGACTTCATCGTTTCGAAAACGCCCGTGGTCTACATGCGTCACGGGCCCCAACAGGCCGCCGCCGCCACGCCGCAACAGCAGGCGGCGCCGGCGCCCGCGGCGGTCCCTGCAACCCCGCGCAAGGCCCAGCGTTTCGCGCCGGGCCTCGTCGTCCGCGTGACGTCCAATAGCCTCAAGCTCCGGGCCAAGCCGAAGACCGGACAGGTGATCGCCAGACTCCCCCGGGAGACGCCGCTTCTGGTGCGCAGCCAAAGCGGAAAATGGCTCGAGGTCGAGGCCAAGACCGGCCTGACCGGCTGGGTTGCCGTCTGGCTAACCCGCCAGGATCCGGGATACGCCGCCTCCAATTTCGCTTCAGCCGAGGGGCCCGACCCGATCCCGGTTCCGGCCAAGGCAGCGGCACCGACGGCGCCGGCCGGCGGCGCGACAGGTATCAAGGCGCGGCTCAAGAAGCTGAAGGAGCTGCTTGATGCGGGCTTGATCAGCCAGGACGAATACAACACCAAACGCAAGGCGATCCTGAGCGAAATCTGAATTTTCGGCGGCGTAATTCCGGAGGACCGGCCATGGCCCAATTCAAGCGCATCTTCACCGCGGCCTGTTTGGCGGTGGTGGTTAGTTTCGGCGCGTCGGCGGCCGAGCGACTGACAGGATCCCAAATCAAAGGCTTCATGTCTTCCTTTCCCGAGTTGAAGGCCTATGCCGAGCAGCGCCGCATCGATTTCGAAAAAGACCGTAACCGGCAGCACGGTTCAGGGCGCCAGAGCTTCAGCCCCTTCTCGCAGGGGGTCGGCCAACTGCGTGCCGCTGGTGCCTATGGGGGGGCCAATCGCATCGTCCGCCGTCACGGTTTTTCCAGCATGGAAACCTGGGCCGGGATCGCCGATCGCATCCT
>JAHEKA010000483.1 GCA_024638585.1 Rhodospirillales bacterium | reverse complement strand
CCGCGCGATTTATGTTAGCCCCCGCTTTCTCGACGGCCGCGCCGGGGCGCATGTGATCACCCCATTGTTGCGCGCCGGCCTGCCGCCGGTCCTGGTCAACCGAGGGTGGGTGCCGCTCGATCGCAAGATGGTGCCCACCGGGCATGCGGGCGAGACTCAAGACCGGGTCACCGTAACCGGCATCGCCCGCGGCATATTCCGCCGCGGGCTCTTCGTTCCCGACAACGATCCCGCCAAGGGGTTCTGGATCGCCTATGATCCTGCCGCCATGGCCCGTGCAATGGGGATTGGCGCGCCGCTTCCCCTGGTGGTCGAGGCCGATGCCACGGTACATCCCGGGGGCTTGCCAAAGGGCGGTGTAACGCGCATAGACTTGCCCAACAATCATCTCGGCTACGCACTCACTTGGTATGCGTTGGCCATGGCTCTGGTGGCGGTTTTCGCGCTTGCCCACCGGCCCGGGCGAGGGAAGGATCGATGACCACGACGAAGACGCCGTATCAGGAACTGGAAGGGCGGTTCGAGCGGTTGAGCAAACTCGGTCAGGCGCTCGGCGTGTTGCAGTGGGACATGGCCTGCAACATGCCGGCGGGCGGGGCCGAGGCCCGGTCGGCGCAATTATCGGCGTTGAAGGTGATGAGCCATGAGATGATCACCGATCCGGCACTCGCCGATTTCCTCGATGCGGCGGAGGCCGACCAAACGCTCGACCCCTGGCAGCAGGCCAACCTCAAGGCGATGCGGCGGAGACGGGCCCGCGCACTCGCGGTCGATGCGGACCTCGTGCGGCGCCTCTCCGAAGCGGGATCCGCGTGCGAGATGCTTTGGCGGGACGCCAAGGCCAAGGCCGACTTCAAGATGATCGTCCCGTCCTTGATCGAAGTGCGTGATCTGGTGCTTCAGCGTGCCGAAGCGCTCAGCGCTGCGCTCGACCTCGATACTTATGACGCGCTGCTGGACGGCTATGAGCCCGAGGGCCGGGCCGCCGAGATCGCCCCGGTTTTCGACGACCTGGCCGCCTTCCTGCCAGGTTTCACCGATGACGTGCTGGCCCGTCAGGCCGCCGCGGGGCCCTTGCTGGAATTGCCCGGGCCCTTCGCTCTTGACGCACAGCGCAAGCTTTGCCGATCGATGATGGAGGTGGTCGGGTTCGATTTCGATCACGGCCGCCTGGATGAAAGCCACCACCCGTTCTGCGGCGGCGTGGCAGAGGACATTCGCATCACCACCCGTTATTCAGAAGATGATTTCATGCCCGGCCTTATGGGCGTGCTGCATGAAACCGGCCATGCGCTGTACGATCAGGGGCTGCCCGCCGAATGGCGCTATCAGCCAGTGGGCAAGGCGCGCGGCATGGTGCTGCATGAGAGTCAGTCATTGATGATGGAGATGCAGGCGAGCCGCTCGGCCGAATTCATCGCCTTCGCCGCCCCGCGCATGCGCGAGGCCTTTGGCGGCTCCGGCCCGGCCTGGGAGGCGGACAACATCCACCGTCATTACACATGGGTGGAGCGCGGCTTCATCCGGGTCGATGCCGACGAGGTCACCTATCCCGCCCATGTGATCCTGCGGTTCCGCCTGGAACGCGCGATGCTGGCGGACGACCTTGCCATCACTGATCTGCCCGGCGCTTGGGCGGAAGGGATGGAGGAACTTTTGGGCCTGACCCCGCCCGACGATGCGCTGGGTTGCCTGCAGGACATCCACTGGTACGACGGCGCCTGGGGCTATTTCCCGACCTACACGCTGGGCGCCATGGCCGCGGCCCAGCTGTTCGCCGCCGCCCGGCGCGCCAACCCCCAAATCCCCGAAGGTTTGACCGTGGGGGATTTCACGCCGCTGATGGGTTGGCTGCGGGAGAACGTGCACCAAAAGGCGTCGTCCCGCACCACGATGCAATTAATGGAGGAAGCGACCGGTGCGCCCCTCGACGCCACCGCCTTCAAGGCGCATCTCGCATCCCGCTACCTTGCCTGAAAGCCGTTACGCCGCTAGAAAGGTTTGAAAACGGGGGAAGCGGGGACAGTGACGGGCGAGACCGACGGCGGACGGCGAGCGGGCCTGAGCTTCGGCGCATTGCTGGGCGATGCGTTCCGGGCGCTTGCGGCCTATCACTTGGTTTTCGTCGCCGCCGTGGCCGCGCCGCTGGCCTTCGATGTCATCGGATTCACGCTGCTGGAACGCTGGAACCGCAGCCACGGAGCCAATGCCGCCCTCAGTTTGCTGGCCGACGGGGTTTTTCTCGCACTCTACATGATGTTCCTGGTGGCGTTGAGCCGCGCCATCTTGGTGGGGCCGGGGTCGGTCAAGCGCCCTTTCCATTTTGCCTTCGGCCGCCGGGAAGGGCTCTCCTTCGTTTTCGCCCTGGTGATCGTCGGTGCGCTATCGCTGATCGTTGCGCTGTCGATCCCGGTCCTGTCCCTGTTCCCCGCGATCGAGGCCTTCTTCACTAAAACCCTATCGGCGGCCGGAAACATGCCGGCTGCGGCAGTGTTCAACCTCACCTGCGTGCTTCTTTCGGTCCGCTTCCTCTTCATCTTTCCGGCGATCGCCTGCGACGCCGAGGTCGGTTGGCGCCGCTCCTGGGACCAGACCCGGGGCATTGCCGTGATTCTGGCGGCCATCGTCCTGGTGAGCCTGATGTCGGTGACGGTTCTCAAGTTCGGCGAATCGCGGCTTGAGGCTTATTACGGCGCGTTGGGGCCCATCGGGCCCGGGGTCGTCAGCCTCTTGTTCGATGTCTGCTACTATTATCTTGAAGCCGTCGGTATCCTGGCGGTTGCGATCGCCTATCGCCAGCGGGTAGGTTTGCCTGCTGACCAACGGAG